>JADJPF010000024.1 GCA_016713405.1 Blastocatellia bacterium | reverse complement strand
AGCAATACCCGTTTATAACTATTTATTGATGAGTTTATAACGAGTAAAAAGTTGGTCAAAGTATCGTTAGAAAAGCACAACGCAAAAAGCAACATTTTATTACCATTGATTTGATACCACCAAGCCCCAGAACGCTTCTATCGAACATGGCAAATAAACTTGTTAGCAGATTCAATAGCACCACTGCCTCTAGGAAATTGACTGTGTTTGAAAGATTGGTAATCAATACGATGGCTATTGGATTTGAGGTAAGAAATCAGTTTACGTATTTCATCTTCAATCTCTAAAGTAGAGGCTTTGATTCTTTGCAGGCTAGCAACAACACTTTCTACCTCACCAAAGTTGAGTTTAGCCATAGTGGACTCAATAAAGAAAGCCTGCTCATTTTGCTCTGTAAAGAGGAGTTTAGCCATTTTATGGATATGCTCAGAACAATGGTAGTAGTCTAATATTTCTGTTCCTGTTGGAAATGCTCTCTTTAAGTGTGTCCATAGCCATTTTGCTCCATCTCCTAGTAATGCTATTCTAACTTTTTCCATTGGTATTAGTGTTGATGCAAAACTTAGGGCTTGTCCAAATTCCTCTTCATTTGCAATTTTATGCCAACTCATTATTTGTTCTATTCTGTCCTGACACACTAAATATATTCTAAATCCCTTAGCCTCTTTCCACTCTCCTTTTCCTCGTTTTTCTGAGCGCGAGCTAGCTTGAGGTCTAGTTGGCAAATGCGCTCCATCTGCTGCTACTACTAGCACTGGCTTCCATACTCTGCCATTTGTTGCTTGCTCTATTATTTCTTCTACTTTAGTTTGGCTTGGCAACACTCTGATGTTATCTGCTGCCTGTCCCATTTCACTTGCTATTTCTTGCATACAATGGTCAGTGATTTTTTATCCCTGTTAGTCGCTCAAATATTTGGCTTGCTCTTTTGTATGGTACTTCACTAAATAGTTCTGCTGCTGCCCTTTGCAAATCATATTGTTTTTCTGTGGTGCTATTTTCATTTCTTCGTCATATGGTTGATATCCTTTTTGGCAGCTTTTGCAGTAAAAATATGGCCTTTCTATCTCTATTTCTCCATTTAAGCTTTCTACTATTCTGCTTCTCATTTGTGGTTGTTTTGTAAGCATTTTCCACATTCTTGACACACATATTTTTCTCTTGCCCGTTCTTTCGCCCCTTGCTCATTTATTACTTCTTGCATTATTGCTTTACTTACTTTTTGTCCTTCTTTTTACGATTTCACTTATTGCTTGAAAATCTTCTTTCTCTCCTATTTTCTCTTTCAAATTTTTAACCATTTCATCTACCGCCTTGATCCTACTTGTTTCCATTTTTCTTCTATCTTTGCTTGCTGAATTTCTCTTAAGTTTATCCTGCTACCATTTTTCTTGCATCCTCTTTGCTAGTTTTTCTTAGGTAAACAGTTATCCCTTTGTTTTGCAATCTTTACTTCCGTTTAACTTTCGCTTATAAATTAGTCATAAACGGGTATTGCTCCCATAAAAAAGCTATAAACTCATTATTTTTTGTTTTAACCTTTAAAACATATTTATTTTTAACAAAGTTTTATATTAGCCTTATGTACCTCTACTAAATTCTAAGCGTTTTTTTGCTAATTCTAATAGCTTTTTCTCTACTCTATAATTAACGGTTCCGTCTGGAAAAGTGCCGTCAATAGCTCTTTCACCTGCTTTTGTGCTTGTTAAAAGTTCTATGCCTTGGTCAATATTTTCTACTGGATAAATATAAAATTGATTATTTCTTACAGCTTCTATTACCTCTTTTTTTAGCATTAAATCTTTAACATTAGATGATGGAATTAAAACTCCTTGATGGCCGGTTAATCCTCGTTGGTTGCATATATCAAAAAATCCTTCTATTTTTTCGTTTACTCCGCCTATAGCCTGTACTTGACCACGTTGATTAATTGAACCTGTAACGGCTAAAGATTGTTTGATTGGTAAATCGGCTAAGGCTGATAGCAAAGCATAAAGCTCTGCTGATGAAGCACTGTCACCATCTACTAAATTATAAGATTGTTCAAAGACAAGGCTAGCTTTTAGTGATAGAGGTTTATCAATAGCGTAACGAGAGCCTAGAAACCCGGCTAATATCAGCACACCTTTAGAATGAATTGGGCCGCTTAATTCAACTTCTCGTTCAATATCAATAAATTCACCTTTTCCTAAACGAACAGAAGTTGTAATACGTGTTGGATAACCAAAGGAAAAATTGCCTATTTGGACAACACAAAGACCATTAATTTGACCTATTTTTTCCCCTTGAGTGTCTATTAAAAGCAGCCCTTTGCTAATTTGTTCTTGTAAAATTTCTTGAAATTGATTAACTCGTTGTATTTGCTTTTCTATGGCTTGTTCTACATCTCTAATACCAATAAATTTATTGCCAAATTCTTTTGCCCAATAATCGGATTCTCTCATTAGATCTAAAACTGTTTTCATATGAGTAGATAATTTTTCTGAATTACCAACAAGACGCGAACTTTGTTCTATTATCCTTGCAACTGCTTGACGATTAAAGGGTAATAAATTTTCTTTTCGACCTAAATTAGCAATCATTTTGGCATAAAGAAGTTGAGTTTCTTGGCTGCGGTTCATGGTTTCGCTAAAATCTACTGCTACTTTGAATAGTTCTTTAAATTCTGGATCTACTTGATAAAGTAAGTGATAAAGTTCTCTTTCGCCTAATAATACAACTTTAATTTTTAGTGTAATAGGTTCTGGACTTAAAGAAACAGTGCTAATTAAGCTTACTATTTGCTCTAGTGATTCTATTTTAAGTATATTAGAAAATAAAGCTCGTTTTAGACCTTCCCAAGCATAAGGTTGAGTTAAAACTTTGTCTGCGTCTAATATCAAGTAGCCTCCATTAGCTTTTTGTAATGCACCAGCTTTAATTAAACTAAAATCTGTTACTAATGACCCTAAATGGGTTTTATGTTCAATCTGACCAAATAAATTATGGTAGGTAGGGTTATTTTCATAAATAACTGGTGCGCCTAGGTTTTGGCTATGTTCTACTAGCAAATTTATTTGGTAACGAGCTAGTAATGATAAATTTTTATGTTGTGAGGCTCTTGTTTTAACGGAAAAAGTTTTTTCTGAAGGTTTACCATTGCTTAGAAAAACACCTGAATTATCAATCATATCTTTTTGCATTGCTGACAAATAATCAATAATAGCAGGTAAATCTATATATTTTTTCTTAAGTTCATCAACTAAATTGCCTACAGCTAATGAAATAATTGCTTTATTAAGCTCTTTTATCTTTTTTCTTGTCTCTTTTTGCCATTGTAGTTCTTTATGTGTTAGATTTATAAATTCTTCTGTAAAGATTTTTATTTTTTCTTCTATCTCTTCACGTTCACTTTCTGAAAGTTTTTCATATTCTTCTGGAGTAATTACTTGCCCTTTTTTAGTTGGAACACAAACTACTCCTTCTGGAGTTTGCATTAAAGTAATAGATTTAGCTTTAGCGCGTTTTTGCAAAGCTTGGAAGGCTTTGTCTTGTTGTGATTTGAGTTTTTTCTTGATGGCTGATTTACGGCTTCGATATTCATCACTTTTAAGTGCAGCAAGTACGTCAGCATACAATTCTTCTATTAATTGGACTATGTCTTTATGTAGCTCTAATCCTTTGCCTGGAGGCAAAGTTAAGAGTTTAGGGTGAGTTGGTTTTTCAAAATTGTTTACATAACATAAGTCATAAGGGGTTATTTCTTGGCTTGCTTTTTGTGTAAGAAAATGTCTTATCACAGATTGTTTAGCTATTGCTGAAGAACCTAAAGCAAAAAGGTGATAACCCTCTTGTTTAATATTTATTCCAAACCTTATTGCTTCTATGGCCCTAGTTTGCCCAATAATTTCCATTAATTCTTCTAATTCATCGCTAGTATTAAAAGGAAAAATTGCTGGATCACAATGTTGATATAACTGCTCTGGTTTTAAGGGGGTTACACTCATTAAATCTCCATAAAATAGAATTAAAACTAGAACTCTAGTTTTTCTAGCAAAAGCTGTTTTGGAAGTTACCACAAAATCAACTCATAAAAAATTTATTTTGGCTTTAAGTTGAAAAACTTGGCATAGAAATTGAGTAGCACTTATAAGTAGATGGCATTAATGGTGGTTAAGAATTAAATTTGGGGATTTTGACACAATAAAAAGCATTAAAAACTTGATTTTAATTTTATTAGGTGGGCAAATGATTACAAATACACTAGTAGAAAAAAACATTCTTAGAGGGAATCACGGATCTTTTTCTAAAGAAGTAATATTTTCTGCCCACAACTTATCAAAAACTTATCAAATGGGAGAAATAAAAGTTTATGCACTTAATTCAGTAGATTTTGAGCTTTTTCAAGGAGAATTTGTTGTTTTACTTGGCCCGTCAGGAAGTGGTAAATCTACTTTATTAAATATTTTAGGTGGTTTAGACACTCCTACTAGTGGAGAAGTAATTTTTCGTGATCATAATTTAGTAACAGCAAATGAAAGTGAATTAACGCGGTTTCGTCGGGAGCATATTGGGTTTGTTTTTCAATTTTACAACCTTATTCCTAGCCTAACAGCTTTAGAAAATGTTCAGTTAGTAACAGAAATATCACTACATCCTATGCAACCAAAAGAAGCTCTTAAATTAGTTGGTTTAGGAGATAGATTAAACCATTTTCCAGCGCAAATGTCTGGAGGTGAACAACAACGAGTAGCTATTGCAAGAGCAATCGCTAAACAACCTGATGTGCTGCTTTGTGATGAGCCAACAGGAGCATTAGATTTTAAGACAGGAAAGTTAGTTTTAGAGGTATTAGAGCAAGTTAATCAACAGCTAGGCACTACAATAGCCGTTATAACCCATAACGCGGCTATTGCAGCAATGGCTGATAGAGTAATTCGATTAGGTAGCGGCAAAATTGTAGATATTAGCTATAACCAAAAGAAAGCTAGACCCGCAGACCTAGAATGGTAGGTTTTTATGAGCATGTTAAATCGCAAATTAATTCGTGATTTATTACATATGCGAGGTCAAATAATTGCAATTACTTTAGTTGCAGCTTGTGGAATTGCTGCTTTTATTTGTTTAAGAAATATCTATCAATCTCTATTAATTACACAAGATACTTATTATTCTAGCTATCGTTTTGCTAATGTTTTTGTGCAAGTAAAACGCGCTCCAGACTCTATTAAATCATCAATAGAGCAAATACCTGGTGTAGCTACTGTTCAAACACGAATTGTTTCTGAAGTAACGCTGGATGTGCCTGGGTTAAATGAACCTGGTTCAGCTAGATTAATTTCAATTCCAGAAAAACAAGTGCCTATTCTAAATGATTTACATTTAACATCTGGACGTTGGATTAGCCCTAATAATCGTAATGAAGTAATTATTAGTGTTGCTTTTGCAGAAAAAAATCAATTTAAGCCAGGCGATTCAATCAGTGCAATTATTAATGGTCGATGGACAAAATTAAATATTGTTGGTTTAGCACTTTCTCCAGAATTTATTTATGAAATTCGTGGTGGAGAAATGTTTCCAGATAGCCGACGTTTTGCAGTTATTTGGATGGGGGATCAAGCTTTAGGTGCGGCTTTTAATATGCAGGGGGCATTTAATGATGTTGTTTTATCTTTATCTCCTCAAGCTAACGAAACAGCAGTAATTGAAAAATTAGATTTATTATTAGAAAACTATGGTAGTTTAGGTGCATATGGTCGTGAAGACCAAATATCACATCATTTTGTTTCAAATGAAATTGCAGAGCTTAAAGTTAATGGAACTCTAACACCAGCATTATTTTTAGCTGTTTCAGCTTTTCTAATACATTTGGTTTTATCTCGACTAGTTGCAATACAACGTGAACAAATCGCAGTATTAAAAGCTTTTGGCTATAAAAACATAAGTTTAGTTATTCACTACTTAAAATTAAGTTTATTGGCAGTTTCTTTTGGGATTATTTTAGGTGCGGGCTTAGGTTGGTATTTTGGCTATAAACTTACTGAGATTTATACAGAGTTTTTTCACTTCCCTGTTTTGCAATATAAATTTGATTTAGCAGTTTTTGCTAGTGCTGTTGCTATCAGCTTTCTTTCAACTACAATTGGAACAATTAGTGCAGTAAAAAAAGTTATTAGACTTTCCCCAGCAGAAGCAATGTCAGCAGAGGCCCCAGACCAATTTCGTCCTGGTTGGCTAGCAAAATTAGGATTAGAAAATCTATTGCCTTTATCTACAAGAACTATAATTCGCAACCTTGAACGAAACCCTTTCAAAGCCTTACTAACTATGTTTGGAATAGCAATGTCTGTGTCATTATTAGTTGTAGGTTTTTATTTTCATGACGCAATAACTCAAATTATTTATATTCAATTTGATAAAACACAGCGTGAAGATGCCAATGTAGTTTTCTTTGAACCTAGGTCAATTACAGCAGCTTATAATTTAGCTAGTTTATCAGGAGTAATGAGAGTTGAACCTTATCGCACAGTACCGGTACGATTACGTTTTGGTCAAAAAACGCGACGAGTAGCATTATTAGGACTAGATCCTAACAATCAGCTACACCAAATTACAGAAACTAATAATAATGTTGTTGAGATACCTCTTAATGGAATAGTAATAAACAAAAAGCTAGCAGAAATTTTGCAGGTAAAAATAAATGATGTACTAACGTTTGAAACTTTGGTTGGGAAAAAACTAACACGCAATATTACTGTTGTAGCCGTTGCTGATGAAGTGTTGGGATTATCAGTTTATATAAATAGGCATAGCTTAAATCAACTGTTAAATGAAGGTGAAGTAATTAATGGCGCACGCTTAATAGTAGATGGAAAAGAAAAAAAACAACTTTATGCAAAACTTAAAAATATTCCAACAGTAAGTAGTGTTATGGTGCCAGAAGTTGTGCTAAATAATTTTAATGACACCCTTGCCCGAACAATGGGAATTTCTACCACAATTATTATTTCATTTGCTTGTACCATTGTTTTAGGAATGGTTTATAACAGTGCGCGAATTGCTTTATCTGAACGAGGAAGAGAACTAGCTAGCTTAAGAGTGTTAGGTTTTACAACTTCAGAAATAGGTACAATGCTATTAGGTGAACAATGGCTATTAACATTTATAGCTATTCCTACTGGTTATTTGCTAGGTTATTTTTTCTGTCATTTAATTGTAACGGCAATAGATACTGAAATGATAAGGCTACCTTTGATCATTAGTCGCTATAATTTAGCAGTAAGTTTTATTATCACAATTTGTGCAGCATTAGTTTCAAGCATAATAGTCCAAAGGCGGTTGCACCAACTTGATTTAATTGAAGTATTAAAAACTAGGGAGTAAACGCCATGAAAAACCTACTTAAACATTTATTTTCAATTTTATTTATATTAGCAATAGGTGTTCTTGTTTTTTTGCGTTTCAAACCGAACCACTCAAGGTAGAAACTGCTTTAGTAAGTCGTGGCCCAATGCAAGTAGTAATTACGGCTGAGGGTAAAACACGAGTTCAAGATAGGTTTTTAGTTACAGCACCAGTTTCAGGTAAACTTTCACGGGTAAAACTTCGTCGCGGTGATCAAGTTTTACTTAATGACATAATAGCTAAAATAACTCCAACTCCTAGTATTCCTTTAGATTCACGCCAGTTAGCTGAAGCAAAAGCCCGTTTGTCTAAAGCAGAAGAATTAAAAAAAGAAGCTGATACAACTATTAAGCGGCTAACTGTTAACTATGAACAAGCAGAACGTGAATTTAATCGCTCTAAAACTTTGGTAGAAAATGGGATTATCTCGCGTCAAGATTTTGAACGCCTTGAAAACAATAAACAAATGTGTTTTCAAGAATTAACAGAAGCTAAATATCGGGCATATGCTGCTAGTTCAGAAGTTGAAATGGCTAAAGCTACACTGCTAAAAGTATCAGAAAATAATTCAACTGCTGACACTGAAAGTGTAAGTGTTAAATCTCCTATTAAAGGACAAGTTTTACAAATAATAGAAGAAAATGAACGTGTAGTTAGTGCAGGAACTCCATTAATAGAAATTAGCAGTCAAAAACTAGAAATTGTTATTGATGTACTTTCAACTGATGCAGTAAAAATCAAATGTAGTTCAACAGTAATAATTGAAGGTTGGGGAGGAAAAAGTTCCTTAAAAGCCAAAGTTAGATTAATTGAACCTTCCGCTTTTACAAAAATTTCTGCTTTAGGTGTTGAAGAGCAACGAGTAAATGTAATAGCTGATCTATTAGAAATACCTGATTCTTTGGGAGATGGTTATAGAGTAGAAGCTAAAATTGTTATTTGGGAAAAGAAAAATGTCTTAAAACTACCAATAAGTGCTTTATTTAGAAAAGATGATGATTGGTATGTATTTGTAGTAGAAAACAAACTAACAAAATTATGTGCTGTAAAAATTGATCATATTACAGATTCTGAGGCTGAAGTTATTTCTGGCCTCAAGCAAAATCAAATAGTTATAACTCATCCTTCAAACCAAGTTATTGAAGGAATAGTTATAACAACTTCTGCTGATAAGTAATAGAAAAATATGAACTTGTTTAAAAATTAATTTTAAGCATATATGTGATATTTACAAATGAAAGTTGTTGTTAATCCTATCTATTAACCGTTGCTTTCTCAGTCAAATTTTATGTTTTACCACATTCTAAACTGTGGTAGCACCTCTAATAAAATTTCCTTTCTATCGCTTAAGCTTGCCACCTAAAAATCAATCAGAAAGGTAAATAACAAATGATGAAATTACTAGGTTTACTAGTATTGCTACTATTTTTTTGCGGTCAAGCGACTGCACAAGACTTAGACAAGGTTTTTCATAACAAAACAACTGCATTTGCTGTTTATGATTTACAGAAAAACTCTTATCAACGCTATAATGAAGCTCGTTGTAATGAGCGGTTTTCCCCTTTTTCTACTTTTAAGATTCCTAATTCATTAATAGGTCTAGAAACAAGTGTAGTTACAAATGTAGATTTAACCACTACTTGGGATGAGGAAAAATACCCTAGAAAAAATAATTTTTCTTCAGAATGGAACCGAGATCATAGTTTGCGTTCTGCTTTTAAGCATTCTGTTCTTTGGTACTACCGGGAATTAGCTAAAAAAATTGGCCCAGAAAAAATGTCTAACTACTTAACTAAAATTAATTATGGAAATCATGATATTTCTGGTGGAATTGACCAATTTTGGTTAAACAGCAGCCTGCAAATATCTATTAATGAACAAATAACATTTCTTACAGCATTATATAAAAACCAATTGCCTTTTTCCTCAAATACAGTAAAGAACTTAAAAGAAATTATGTTATTAGAAGAAACTGCTGACTATAAAATCTATGCTAAAACTGGAACAGGATTTTTAGCTGAAAATAATGTTTTATGTTGGTTAGTTGGTTTTGTTGAAACAAAAGGAAATACTTATGTTTTTGCTACTAATCTTTCTGATAGTAAAATAGTACCTCCAAAAGCACGAGTAGAATTAACTAAACAAGCATTAAAAGAATTAGGGGTTTTATCAAAATAGTTTAGAAAGCTTAATTTTTTTGAAGGTCAGGTAAATAAATAATTTATTTGGCCTTTTAATTTTTTGTGTTTAAGGCAACATAGATTTTGTTTCAAGGTCAATCAATATATTAAGAAATTCTTCGCCTAGCTCTTTTGCTGTTGGGCGTAAGTTTGGGTCTTTTTCTAAAGTTCTCATTACTAAAGCTTCTATAGGGTCAGGAATACTACGATTAAGCAGTTTAATTGATGGAGGAATTTCATTTAAGTGTTGTGAAAGAACGCCAAAGGAACTACCTATACTAGATGAAAAAGGTCGCCGGCCTCCTAACATTTCATAAAGCATAACTCCTAAACTATAAACATCTGCTTTTCCATCATAGTCAACATTTTGAATTCTCTCAGGTGCCATATAATTAGGAGTGCCTATAAAACCTTCTACAGCCGTTAAATCACTAAATTTTAAGCTTGGTGTTTCTTTAATTAATTTAGCTATCCCAAAATCTATTACTTTAATTACTTCACCTAAAGTAGTTTGATGTAAAAACACATTATCTGGCTTGATATCTCGGTGAATTATACCTTCAGAATGTGCTTTAGAAAGAACTTCACAAATAGGGAGCAAAATTTCCGCACAGCGACGTAAAGAAATTACTGTTTTTTCTTTTAATTCTTTAACTAAAGTATGTCCTGTAAGTAGTTCCATCACAATATAAGCTATACCTTGTGAGGAAATGCCAGAATCAAAGACATTTACAGCATTAGGATGATTAACACGACAAATAGAAATAGCTTCTCTTTGAAACCGTTCAAGCTCACTAATAGAGTCATTTCCTAAACTTGGCCTAAAGACTTTTACTGCAACTGCACGTTTCATAGGAATATGAGTAGCACGATAAACAGCACCAAAGCCACCTGAACCAATTTTTTCTTCTAGTTTGTATTTGTCATCTAATATAGTGCCTGGCAAAGCTTGAGCTAGAACTGTAAATATATGATTTGCTTTTCTATAAGACTCAATCAATTCTTGATTTTTTTCAGCTAATTCTTGATTTTTCTTAGCTAATTCTTCAATATTTTTTTGCAATTCTTGTTGAAGACGAAATATTTTTAACTGATTCTCAACACGAGCTATAACTTCTTTAGTTTGAAAAGGTTTAGTTATGTAATCAATTCCGCCGACTTCAAAAGCTTTAACCTTGTCTAGCACTTCATCCAAAGCACTTATAAATATAACAGGGATACCAGAAGTTTTTGGATTAGCTTTTAATAAAGTACAAAGCTCATAACCATCCATTTCAGGCATATTTATATCAAGTAATATTAAATCTGGGGAAAGAGTCTCAACTATTTTTAATGCTCGACGACCATTATTTGCCACACTAACCTGATAATTTTCCATAGAAAGCAATCCTGATAGTAAATTTAAGTTATTAGGCAAATCATCTACTACTAAAATAGTTCCTTTAGAAGCTTTATTTATTTCACTTAAATCTATATTTGTTGTTTGGTTTTCACTGTAATTAGAAGTTCTGAGACTTTGATCTTTAGTAGTTTCTATTAGATTTGGTAAATAAGAAGGAATGTTATTTATTAGTTTATTTGAGTTGCTTTCTTTTGTTTCTTCAAACATTTTTATAAAAGACTCTACATCAGTACGTAAACTGCTATCACCTGCACAAACTCTGTCAAGATATGGCCCAACCAAGTAGGAATCTTTTTCTAAAGCTATATCAAGAATTGTTTTAATTTGTTCCCAGCGTTTTTGATCCATCCTTAATTCCTAACATTTAGCTAGTGTAGTTATCTGAAAGAATACTATCAATTTCATCAAATTGGTAGTTTTTAAGCAAAGTTTCTAGTTCATCAAATAATTCTGGGTCTAAACTACGCTCTTGGTTAACTAAAGCTTTAGCATCTTCTACAAAACCTTTTGCTAGCATAGATCGAAAATTATCTAGCCATTCTTTAGGCAATTTAAGTAGTCTTTCTTTAATTAGTATTTTTTCTTTACCAGATTTTCCTTTTAGCTCTTCATAAATATAAGTTACGTCTAAGTATTCTGCTAATTTATTAAAAAGCTCACTTTCTCTAAAAGGTTTATTTATAAAATCATTACATCCGGCTGAAAACATTGTGTCTCTAGTCTGCTCAAATACATTAGCAGAAAGCGCGATGATTGGCATAGGAGGTAAATTTTTAGCTTTTTCTCTATCACGAATTAACTTAGTTGTTTCAACTCCGTTTAGTTCAGGCATTCGGATATCCATAAAAATTAGATGGAATTTATTATTTTGCCATTTATCAAAAGCCTGTTTTCCATTATCAGCCACATCAACTTGAAAATTAACTGATTTTAGTAATTGAGATAGCAAAAGCTGATGTTCTAAGTTGTTATCTACAACTAAAATATTAAATTTGTGGCTATCGTCTGCTAGTCTTAAGACTTTGCGTTCATCCATTAGATTTTCATCTTCTGGGGATGGAGTAATTTCAACGCTAAAAGAAAATGTTGTCCCCTTACCAATGCTACTAGTAACATTTATATCTCCACCCATTAACTTAACTAAACTACGGCTAATAGCTAGGCCAAGACCAGTGCTGCCAGTTATTTTGCTTGCTGTTTCAGTTTGAAAAAAAGGTAAAAACATTGAATCTATGTCTTGTTCTGCTATTCCAATTCCAGTATCGGAAATTGTAAATTTAGCTTGTCCATTAGTCCAATCTGCTAAAAGACCTACACTACCTTGATCAGTAAATTTAATAGCATTAGAGAGCAAATTTATCAGCACTTGCTGTAATTTGCCCTCATCGCCAAAAACAAATGTTGGAAATTTCTCAGATATATCAAATTTTAATTCTGTGGCTTTTGTTTCTGCTCTTAGCCTAAACATATTATAAATACTGCTAAGTAGCTCTTTGGTATTAAAAAGACGCTTGCTTAAAGTTAGTTTTCCAGACTCAATTTTTGCTAAAGAAAGCACATCATTTATTAAGTTAAGCAAATGTTCCCCGCTACGCATTATGGTGTGTAAAGTCTCATGGTGTTCTTGTTTAAGATATTTATCTCGGCTCATTAATTGAGCAAATCCAATAATCGTATTAAGTGGGCTACGTAATTCATGGCTTAAGTTTGATAAAAAGGCCGTTTTAGCTTCACTAGTTTTGCGTAATTCATTTTCTATAAGATCGCCATGCTCTGCTGTAGTTTCAAGAATAATTTCAAGATCCATATTTTTTTTTGAGACTATTTCTAGGATTGATTGGAGTGCTGCTTCTGCGCGATGACGTTCTTGGATCTCACTATGAAGTTGGTCTTCGACTGCATCCCCATGTTCAATTGTCATTTCTAATTGAATTTGGAGATCTTGGTTAGTTTTTCTTAGCAATGCTAATTCTTTATTTAATACTTCTATTTGCTCTAATAGCTTAAGGTCTTGACCTGTAGGGTTGTCAAATGTACTCATAAAATTTAGATAAATTCTAGTGTCATACTAGGCATTAAGCGTTTTAAGTTTTTTAGGGATTTTGTTTGCCATAAAATTTTCTCTGACCCTTGTATAGTTAGTTTAGCATCTCCAAGATCACGTATTTTTAATACAAACATAGAAAACATACTAATACCAGAGCTATTAAGAAATTGTAGATCTGTAAGATTCATAGATATTTGCTTTTGTTTATCAAATACATTAACACATAAATCTAGTATTTCTTTGTAAGCGTCCACACCTTCTAATCTAAGAAACCCACCAAAAAAGATAGTAGCTAAGTTTTCATCATAGCGAACATAATAATCTGCTGTCTTAATCTCCATAAGCTTTTTACACCTCTAACTGAATAGTAATTGTTAGTTTAACCACATCTACTGGATTAAGCAATTTTTCAAATTTCCAGCCTGGTTTTGCTCCATAATCATTAATTATTGTAAGTAGCCCAATTCCTGAACTATTACCTTCTGAGCTTGCTTTTATTAACTGTTTAGTAAACATTTCATCCATGTCAGAGCTAAGTAGCTCTTTAATATAAGTTTTATAGTTCTCTGATGATTCTAAACTAATATGATTTGTCACCATAAAGACTATTTTTTCATTATACATATACAGTGCAATACTTACTGGTAAGTTAGTATTGACCAAACTATATTTCATTGCATTTTCTAAAAGCTCATTAGCAATAAAACTAACAGAACTTTTTATTGTTTCTTGTTTACCTATTTTAGAGCCAGGAATTTCATCACCTGGAAAAAAAGTAGCAAAATAATCTCCTAAAAAGTCAGCCGATATTCCATTATTGCGCCAACGGCTATTACGAGGGATAGAACTAGGCGAAAAGTTTATGATTAAATATTCCTGAGAATCTGAGTCTTGACCGTAATAATCTCCAAAAATCTCTGTATTTACTTCCATAATCTTTCCATCTTTCTTAAAAATAATTAAGCTTTTTTACGCTTTATAACTAACAAAGTTATATCATCATATACCTTTTGTTTACCAACATGTTTTTTTAAGTTTCCAATTATTTGGCTACATATTTGATTTGCTGATAAATGAGAGCTTTCTTTTATTACTTGAAATAAACGACTTAAACCATACATCTCATTTTGCTGATTTACGGCCTCTATTAGGCCATCTGTATAAAGTACAGCTATTTCTTCTGGATTTAGTTTAATGTCTGTTTGTGCTACATAAGCTTTAATGTCTGATTCAATACCAAGGGGAAAACCTAGCTCAAAAGTGTCTATTTGTTCTATTTCACCATTACTACGTAAAATCACTAGATCTTCATGTTGTCCGCTAAGACGTAGCATTCCTTCTTCATATTCAAGCAATGCTAGCGTCATGTTTTTATGGCTTTTCATACGTCTAGTATTATCATAAATTACTTTATTTACTGAATTTAAGAATTTAATAGGGTCTTTCTCATCATTAGCTAGCAGGGTACGAATTGCTGTTTGTGCCATTATCATAACTACCCCGCTTTCTAAACCATGCCCAGTAACATCACCTATGCCCATTCTAATTTTATTACCTTGTTTAACAACGTCATAATAATCCCCTCCAACCTCATCAGCCGGTTCCATAAACCCTGCAATATCTAAATCTGCTAGTTGGATTAGTTCTTGTTCTTTAGGTAAAATCATCTGTTGTAATTGTCTTGTTACATCTAATTCCGCACTCATTCTTAAATTATCAGCCTTAAGACGTTCGTTAAGCTCTAAAATTTGCTTATTAGCTACTTCTAGCTCTGTTGTTCGCTCTTGTACACGAATTTCTAATGTTTGGTTAGTTTTCTCTAAAGCTTCAAAAGATTCTTTTAATTGAAAGACCATATCATTAAAAGCTTTTGACAGGATTCCTAACTCATTATTAGCTTTGATATTAACTTGGATATTTAAGTTTCCATCACTAATTTGTGCAGCAGCCATTGTTAAACGTTGAAATGGTGCAACAATTCTTTTAGAAAAAAGAAAACCTAATATAATAACTACTATAATTATTACCATTAAGCTAATCGTCATTGTAAGTATCATATTATAAATAGGTTGGTAGGCTTCCATTGTTGGTAGTTCAACTACAACCAACCAAGATACACTTCTAACAGGAGCAATTGCCCCTAAAACCTCTACACCTTTAAGCCCTTTATAAACATTTAAGGATTTAGCTTGTAGCATAGAGCGTTCTTTAATAAATGCTAGATTTGAAACATCTTCTAAATTAAATACACTTTGACTACTACCACGTTTAGCAATTAACTTGTTTCTCTCATCTACAACATAGGCATAGCCTGTTTTTCCTACATCAGTTTGGGAAACAATAAAATTAAGGAATTTAAGATTAACTTTTGCTAAAAGAACTCCATCAACTTTATCTTCTAAATTATGAATTGGTACAGCAAAAGTAGTAACTAGCTGATTAACATCCTTATCAAAGCTAACATATTCAACATATTCTTCCTGTTTCTTAAAAGTACGTAAAAATAATTGGGTATTAGCAAAAGTAGTTGGCGTAGGTGTGCCATAAGGTGAAATAGTTGCTAAAACTTGTCCTTGACTATCAAGAATTGCCACCATTTCATATGCTGCATTATGACGGGTTAAAGCTTCTAGCAGATTTTGTTTTTCAGCTTGCGGTAGATTGGTTAAACCCCTTACACGTGCTAAATAACTAAGTTTTCTTTGAAGATCGTCTATATAAGAATCAATTGTCTCGGCGGCAACTCGGCTATGTTCTTTTTGCAATTTGTTAGTCTCTCTTAAAAGAACTTGAAAACTATAATAAATTAAAAATCCTCCTGTTATTAATATACTAAGCACAACCGAAAGTGCTAACCCATATCTAAGTTGTGTTGCAATAGAAAACTCATACCAGGCAAGCTTATTAGTATTTAATTTTTTATGTTTCAATAAAGAATCTTTTTTCATTCGCTAGATAATTATCCTAATAAAAATCCTTCAGCATCAAGACTATAGAACTATCTCAAAATATCAATAAAAGGCATAATATCATAGTTTTTTTATCATGTTGTTGATATGTTTTCTGTGTTGTATGCTTTTGTCACAAACTATTTAATCAAGGCTTAATTTATGAATCTAGTAGGTTTTAGAAAAAATTTTACCGTTTTAGCTATATTTTTTTTAATTGTTACACTCATCAATTTGTTAGGCTGTAACATAGATATTGAAGATGCTAAAGATGCTAAAACTTATTCAGATTTTAGAGTTGCAATTTTATTAGCTGGTTCTATTGATGATCACTCATGGAATCAAGCAGGCTATGAGGCAATAAAACTAGTAGAAGAAAAACTTAAGGCTAATATTTCTTACACAGAAAATGTTACTGCTGAAACTGCTGTTACAGAAGCAAGAAAATACGCAGTACAAGGTTATGATTTTGTTATTTTACATGGAGGAGAATATGTTGAACCTGCCCAAATTGTAGCTAAAGAATTTCCCCGCACTAAATTTGCTGTTAATGGCTTTTACTCTGGTAATAACAGTAATTTAGGAGCAATTACTTTTCGCTTTGGAGAAATGGGTTATTTAACAGGCTTAATAGCTGGAATGAAGACTAAAACCAAACATATAGCTTATATGGTTGGAGATGATTTCCCTCAGTATGTAGAAGAATCCGTATTTTTTGAAAAAGCAGCAAAATCTATTGACCCAAATATTAAAGTAAGCATTAGGTATTTACACACATGGATTGATCCAAATAAAGCAACTCAAACAGCTTTAGAGCTTGTTAGTCAAGGGGTTGATATTATTTCAATAAATACTGATCATCCCGGCGTTACAGCAATAAAAGAAATAGCTAAATACCCTCAAGTGTTAATTATAGGGCGTGATCAAGATCAACATGATGTTGCTCCAGGAAAAGTAATCACTAGTGTAATTAATGATAGTTCTAATCTAATATTAAGAGCCGCAACCCTAGTTCAACAGGGCAGATGGGAAGGCAAACAATATAAATTTGGTTTAAGAGAAGATATATTTAATTTTGCACCTTTCCGAAATCATCTTACACCTGAACAAATACAAAAATTTAATAATATTTCTGAAGAAATCCGCTCAGGCAATTTAGATACTTCTAGTTTTACTAATTCTTCCAGCCAAAATTGAAATAAGCGGCTAACAAATAGCCGCTTATCTTCAGATTTTATAAGAAATTTTTAGTTTAAAATTTTACCACCTACTCTTTTTTCTGTTGCTATTCTTACTTGGTTTTTCTTCTTCCTCTTCATCGCCATCATCGTCTTCTTCCTCATCGCCATCATCATCGCCATCATCATCGTCATCGCCATCATCGCCATCATCGCCATCATCGTCGTCTTCTTCGTCTTCTTCCTCGTCGCCATCATCATCGTCATCATCGTCATCATCGTCATCATCGTCATCATCGTCATCATCGTCATCATCGCCATCATCGTCGTCTTCTTCGTCCTCACCATCATCATCGTCATCATCGCCATCATCGTCTTCATATTCCTCTTCCTCGTCTTCCTCGTCTTCCTCGTCTTCCTCGTCATCACCATCATCATCGCCATCATCGTCTTCATATTCCTCTTCCTCGTCATCATCGTCATCATCATCACCATCGTCATCTTCACCATCATCATCATCATCTTCGTATTCTTCGTCCTCATCAGAATCTTCGCTTATATCTTCATCTTCACTTTCTACTTCATCTTCAGACGTTTCATCCAAGCTAGCAGAACTATCAGTATTATCAGAACTAGAATTAGTATTTGTATTAAGTTGTTTATTTTCTTTTACAACGCTATCAGAAAACATATTCCCTAACCAATCCATAGCATTTGTTATTAAAGAATCTCCTCCTAATTCTGATAAACCATATTTAATTAAATCATGTGTAGATTGACTTAAACCTAATTGAGCGATTAACGTTCCAGCACTAAGTTGAGATAAAATAGTTTGAGACAGATATTTTGCTAGCAGCCCAATGGATTCACGCAATAAATCATTATTATCAACATTATTAAGACTGTTCATAACTAATTTTTCTGCATTTACATTAATTCCTAGCTGAGTAAGAAGTTTGTCTACAGAAGTAATTAGTTCTTGTAATTTAGCTGGAGTAGTAGATTTATTTATACCCATTACGCGCATTAAAACCAGTGCTACCCGATATTCAATATGATATATCCCATTGCATCAAGCATATCTGTGTATTCTTCATCTGTCATTTTGGAGAATTCTGTATTAGATTCTTCTATAACACTTTCTTCTTCTCCCCAACCTTCTTGATCTCCATCAGGAAAATTATCTAATCGCTTAATAATCCAGCTATCAGCATCATTAAATTTTTCACTAATTAAATAATCATAAGGAATATAACAATAACCTTTATCTCCCCAACTCCTACCCCAGGAATTACGGACAATAAAAGTTCTATCAGCATCAGAATAGCCCACACAAAGCATTGCATGCCCTCCATGATCTTCACGTGAGGCTTCTTTTCTGGACGGCATTGGGACAAGACCTTTTCTTCTGTGTGAGTCAAAAGATTCGTAAAGTGAAATACCAAAAATAATTGGATTACCTTCTGCTAAAGCATGTTTCCAATCATGAAGGGTAAGCGGAACAAGTTTTACATCTTCTACTAAAAAAATTCTTTGCTTCTTTGTAGGCTGTTTCTACAGGTTTTTTATTGACTATATCTTCATCAAACGGCCAAGTGTCTTCTGAACAAGCACCCCATTTTTTTAACCCTTCTACAGCATCAGCAATAAAAGAACCTTCGTCTTGATTTTCCCAACCTTGTAATTTACGGGCATTATAGTAAATAAAAAGCCTACTTACATCATATGAGTTTTTACCTTTATAGCGTTTAACTAAATATTCGTAAGCACCTGCTACAGCATTTGCAACACAACTACTAGTGTTACCCTGGTTTTCTACTTTAGTCATATATTCACGTAAATCTACTTTGGCAGGAAGTTCTGAATCCCCATATTTTTTTCCAGCATATTTTTTAACATTAGGATTTGGGGCGGCAAATTTATAGCCAGCAACTTTTATTTCTGTGCCATCAGATCGACGAATAGTAAAATCTTTTGCCATAATTTTTATTATGCTCCTAGAAAAAATAAATTTAATTACTTGGGTAGATATATTGTCTCATTGCCGAACCCCGAGAAAGATTATCAACATTTGGTGCGCCAATATTTTCATTATGATCTGTAAGATCTACAGTACGAAAATCTAAGCTAAAACGGGTCATTCCTGATAAATTATTAAGCGTTTGATGAAGACATGACCCAGAAAACAAAATTATTTCTCCTGCTTTAGCAGAAAAGCCTACTTTTTGACTGTCACTTATTTCTTCCATTAAAGAGGGATAAAAAGCTTCCCTACCTGCGTTTTTGTCCTGCCATCCAACTGTTAATTGGCGTTTATCTAGCATCCATTCGTCATAATCAAAATGCTGTGAGCCATTTTTTACTGGATGATTAAAATATTCTGGAAAAAATACAAAGGTTTCTTCTTCTCTTAAATCATGCAAAGGTATCCACCAAGTAATTAATGCTTGCGAGTGCGAATACCAAGTATCCCGATGAGCATAATAAATAGGTGCTGCTTTAGGATTTTCATGTCCTTTATGAGTAATTACCCGTAGTCTAATAGGTTCAAAAGCATTTTCATTTGGAATAAAATTAAGTTCAAATAGTAGTTTTTTAGCTAAATCGTGAAAATATGTTTGGGTATAAATTATTTTTCTTAATTTTCCAATATGCTCAAAAAATTCTTCATCAGAAAATCTAAATTGTGCTGTACGAACATCTTCGCCTAACTCCTCTTTTAATAATGCTAATACATCGCTTACAAGCTGTTTAGAAACATCTGTAGCAGGAAAACAAAGAACCTCGCCTTGATAAATTTGCTTTCTAGTTAGTTTGCTATCTTTTAGTTTGCTATCTTGAGGTAATATTTTTTTTATTTTATTCATAATTTATTTATTTACTAAGGTTTAGTTGCTTTATAAATACAACGAGGAGTATTTAAGCTTAGTGGTTCTCCTAGTACATTGCTATAAATATCTACCCTACAAAAACCACATTCTTTTAACATATCTGTTAGTGCATGTGGTAAATAAATTTTTACAAAGCTTTGTTTTTTTAGTTGTTTTCCTGTTGGCAAACAAATTGTCCAAAGTTGTTCAAGCATTCCTGTAGCCAAATTTATTTCACTTTCACGAACAAGTAAAATTTCGCCTTCTTCGCTATCAATATGCCTAATCATAGAGCGTTCAAAGTTTTTTAGGGTACAAGCCATGTTTGGATAATCTAAAATAAATTTTCCCCCAGGTTTTAGTGAAGCAAAAGCATTTTTTAACATTAAAATATTTTCTTTATCCGACTCAGAATAGCCAAAACTAGTATGCCAATTAAAAGCTGCGTCACAAAGTTTTAAGGGAATAAACTTAAAAGCATCATCACAATAAAATTGGGCATTTTCATTTGCTTGAGATTTAGCTTTATTAATAAAGTCTGGACTTAAATCTACACCTATAATATTTATTCCTTGTTTAGCTAGCGGTAGGCTAAGGCTTCCAACACCACAACATTGATCAAAAACCGTCATTTCTGGTTTTAAGCCTAGTTCTTTAATTAAAAAAGAGACGGTTAAATCAATTTCTGCTTGGCCTTTCCACAAAGTTAAAAGATTAACAAAAAACTCATCATAAAAAGGTTTCCACCACTCATCTTTTTTTACATTTTGTGTCATAGATTTACTTTTATTTAAGAATTTTATTTTACAAACAAGAAAAATAGCTTAGATTCCTAGTATTTTATATTACAATTTCCTGCAACGGATGTAACTTTTTGATTTTTTATTTAATTTAAAATTATTTAATTTATTGTCTATGAAAGCTTTAGTCAAAGAAGGAAAAAATTTAACCGTAAAAACATGGCCTAATCCTACAATTCAATCAGATGATGATGTGTTAATTCAGGTAGTTGTAGCAGGAATTTGCCGCACAGATATTTATGTTGCTCAAGGCAGCATTCAAAGCCAAGATCCTGTTATTCCAGGTCATGAATTTTCTGGAATAGTTGAAACATTAGGAAAAAATGTTGCTCACCTTAAAATAGGTGAGCACGTGGCTGTAATGCCAGTAATTGCTTGTAAAAGATGCCAAGAATGTCTAGCTAACAATTCCAATAATTGCTTATCAACTAAAATGCTAGGAATTGACCTAAATGGAGCATTTGCAGAGTTTATTATTGTTCCTAAAGAGTCCGTTTATCCAATAAATGACAATATTCCCTTTCCATTAGCAGCTTATTGCGAGCCTATTGCAGCAGCATTAGCAGTATTAAAAGCTGATATAAACCCCGAGCAAAAAGGGTTAATTTATGGAGAAAATAGAATTTCACTTCTAATAAAAAAAATATTACAAGCTAAAGGTTTTCACAATATTCAAACCTTTGATCCAAATAATAATTTATTAAGCTTAAAGGCTAATTCTTATGATTATGTAATTGAAAGTTTAGCAACTAGCAAAACTTTATCAGAAATGATTGATTTAGCAAGATATAGAGGAAAAATAATCCTTAAAAGCCGGCAACATCAAGCCGTTGCAATTGATTTTATTGCTGCAATTAAAAAAGAAATTACATTTCAAGCTGTAAACTATGGTGCATTTGACGAAGCAATTACACTAGTAACAAATAATACAGTTGATTTTACTTCAATGTTTGGCAAAGTTTACAGGCTAGAAGACTTCAAAGAAGCTTTTGATTTATCTGCTGAAAACGAATTACTAAAACGCTTTTTCTCTTTGTCTGACCCAGCTTGATCAAAAATATGTGTGGAATAGTTGGTATTTTTTCGACCTCAAACTCAATAGATAACAATGCTATAAACAATGCTTTATCATCTCTTTATCATCGTGGCCCGGATGCAAATAATTATTGGCAATCAAAAAACAAACTTGTTACTTTAGGTCATACCCGCTTAAGTATTATTGATTTACATACAGGTACACAGCCCATAACTAATTTAGATAAAACAATTTATATAGTTGTAAATGGTGAATTTTACGGTTTTGAAGAGATTCGAGTAGATTTAGAAAATCAAGGCTACAAGTTTCAAACCCAAACAGATAGCGAAATCCTGCTGCATTTATATGCAAAATATGGGGTTGACTGCTTAAATTATTTAAGAGGCGAATTTGCTTTTATTCTTTGGGATGAAAAAAAACAACTGCTTTTTGCCGCTAGAGATCGTTTTGGAATCAAACCTCTTTGCTATAGCAACCAAAATAACACACTTTATCTAGCTTCAAAGGCTAAAGCCCTCTTTGCAATGGGGCTAGAAGCTGATTGGGATTATTACAGCTATTTTCATGCTGCTAATTTACAATACTTACCACAAGAGCGAACACTTTTTGCAAATATTCGTCAACTACCTCCAGGACATTACCTTTTAGCTAATAGCAATGGTGTAAAAATCAGCCGTTACTGGGATTTAGACTATCCTGTTGATAATAATTACAGACAAGACAATGAATTATGTTTAATAGAAGAATTTAAGCACCATTTTCAAGAGGCGGTTAGACTACGTTTAAGGGCTGATGTCGAGTTTTGTTGCTACTTAAGCGGTGGTCTTGATTCTAGTATAGCGAAGGTCTAGCAATTAACGGTCATTTAACAGCAAAATTTATTTTAAGCAAAACCATCCGTCAAGCAGGTTTTAAGGTAGTGTTGACGGGTGAAGGTTCAGATGAAGTATTAGGGGGCTATCCACACCTACGCCAAGACCTTTTTTCCCTAGAAAATCAAAATTTTGACAAACTTTTCTCTAGCAATAGTGAGCTAGCCGGCATTCAACTAGCCTATGGTGAGTCTTTACCGCTAGACGCGGTTAAAGCTAAACTAGGTTTTATTCCTGCTTTTTTGGCGGCAAAAGGAACTTATGGATATCGAGTTAGAAAGATTTTGTCTGAAAATTTTATTCAACAATTTAGCAGGGTTGATTGCTATCAAGACTTTCTAGCTAATATTGATATTGTAGGACAATTAAAATCACGCCATAGAGTTAACCAATCTTCTTATCTTTGGTCAAAGCTTTGTTTGGCAAATTATATTTTGCATACATTAGGCGATGGAATGGAAATGGCTAATTCTATTGAAGGTCGAGTCCCTTTTTTTAGATCATAAGCTTTTTGAATTTGCTCGAAGTCTTCCAATGTCGCTAAAAATTAAAGGTTCGGTGGAAAAATATATTTTGCGTGAAGCTTTGCGACCATTAATTACAAAAACTATTTATTTAAGAGAAAAACGACCATTTACAGCACCCCCAATTAGCTGTTTTTCTAGCGCAGAAATTAATAATTTTGTTCAAGACATTATCCATAGCCAAAGTTTTGCCAATGTGCCATTTTTTGATCAAAAAAAAGTTATCAATCTGCTAAAACAATTACCTAAAATGTCAACAACTGATAAATCAGCCTTTGATCCAGTGCTTTTTACCGTGCTAACAACATTTTTTATTCACCAGGGGTTTAAGCTCTAATGGTTTTCTTAGATTTTCTTAGCTGCTTTGCAAAAATTGTTTCTCTTTATCCAAATAATGATGCTGTTGTAGAACATGGTAAAAATAAAACTACTTATTTAGAACTTTATAACAAGGCTGCAAAAATTGGTAACTACTTAAAATCCATAGACTTAAAAAAAGATTCAATAGTTGGAATTTGCCTAGATAAATCTGCTGCTTACATTACAACAATGCTAGGAGTTTGGTTTGCTAATGCAGCATTTTTGCCGCTTGACCCTAATTTACCAAAAAATCGCCTAACTTTTATTGTCCAAGAAGCTGAACCGAAAATTATTATTACCTGTAAAACATATCTTCATTTGTTTGATGAGCTAGGTGTTAAAGCTATTGATTACCAAGAAATACTAGCAACTAATCAAATTA
Source organism: Blastocatellia bacterium (assembly GCA_016713405.1). Classification (NCBI taxonomy): domain Bacteria; kingdom Pseudomonadati; phylum Acidobacteriota; class Blastocatellia; species Blastocatellia bacterium. The sequence goes on along the minus strand of JADJPF010000024.1, from coordinate 273,526 downwards.
GTGATGTAGTTTTATCTAATATTAATAAAAATGATCTTGCTTATGTAATTTATACATCTGGCTCAACTGGCAATCCTAAAGGCGTTATGGTTGAACATAATGGAATAGTTAATTTCCTTGAAGCACAAATCCCTTTTTTTCAACTAACATCTAAAAGCAGGGTTTTATTTTATCTTTCAACTAGCTTTGATGCGGCTATTTCTGATATTGGTACAAGTTTATTATCAGGTGCAGCAATCTATATAGAGTCTGCTGGTAAACTATTGATTGAACAAGAGTTTTGGAAATTGTTGGCGGGACGACAAATTACACATATTGATTTACCTCCTTCACTGCTAAGAGTTTTAGATATTAATAATATTCCAAAATCTTTAGAGACAATTATTATTGGTGGGGAAGTTTGTCCACCTGCTACAGTTAGACAATGGACAAAAAAACTTCGTGTAGTTAATGTTTATGGCCCAACAGAAGCAACAGTTTGTAGTAGTCTGATTTGCTGCAATTCAACTTGGGAGCATCCATTTATTGGAGAATCTATTGCTAACACAAAATTTTATTTGTTAGATGAAAATTTATCTCCCGTTAATGAAGTAGGAAAAAAGGGAGAGCTTTATATAAGTGGCATTGGGTTAGCACGTGGCTACTTAAAACGTCCTGAGCTTACAGAAAAAAAGTTTATTTACCACAACTCAGAACGACTTTATAAAACTGGGGATCTGGTAGTTTTACATGCAGACAATAAAATAGAATTTTTAGGACGTATTGACCGACAAGTAAAACTAAGAGGAATGTTGGTTGAGTTAGCAGAAATAGAGTCCGCTTTAATCGCTCATCCTGCTATAGAAGCAGCAAGCGTTGTTAAAAGAAAACTTGAATTTAATAAAAAATTTTTACCTGAAATGCTAGTTGCTTTTGTTGTGCTTAAAAATAAAGCTAGCACTGTTAATAAAGAGCAATTATTCAATTATTTAGCTAATTTGTTACCTCAATGGATGTTGCCACAAAGATTTGAAATACTAGAAGCTTTACCAAAAACTATTTCAGGAAAAGTTGACTTACAACAGCTAATGTCTTGTCAGCTTAGTAGTTCTAAAATCCCTAAAACAAATAAACTCAACAAAAAAGAAGCTATTTTGGTTAAATTTTGGCAACAAGTTCTAGCAGTAAATTCAATTAGTCCAACAGATAACCTTTTTGAACTAGGTGCAAATTCCTTAGCCGTTATGCAGGTAGCAACTCTAGCCCAAGCCAAAGGATTAAAGCTTTCTGTTAGTTTACTTATTCGCTACCAAACTATTAGAGAACTAGTTAAAGAGCTAAATAATACCCATAATTTGCTACAACTTAGAGGCGCGATAAGTACAGCAGAACTTTGCAAAGATGTTGATAAAACTAAAATACTTTCCTTAATAAAAAAATATAAAGAAGCTAAAATATATGATGAACCTGGCGCAATTTTACTTACTGGTGCGACAGGTTTTCTAGGCTCAAGACTACTCGTAGAACTGCTTCAAAAAAGCGACAAACAAATTTATTGTCTAGTTAGAGAAACTAATATTGATTTAGCTAAACAAAATATTCTCAATCAGTTAGCAAAATATAATATTAATGTAAAGATAGATAATCTAGTGATTATTCTAGGAGATTTAATTAAAAACTTTTTTGGATTAGGTAAAACAACTTATCAGCAACTCACTAATCACATTGATGTTGTTTATCACTGTGCAGCCCTTGTAAATATGGTTTTGCCTTATTCAAAGCTTCGCTCGGCTAATGTTGATGGAACACTAGAAATATTAAAATTTGTTTGTAGTGGTAGAAAAAAAGTCCTACATTATGCTTCTACGCTTTCAGTTTTTGTTGCTAGTGATTGCAATAAAGGATTACTACTAGAAAATAATACCCTAGAGCAAGCTAACTATATTTATGGTGGTTATGCTCAAAGCAAATTGGTAGCGGAATACCTGCTACATCAAGCAAATAAAGAGCTTAACACAATTAATTTTTATAGATTTGGTCTGCTAACAGGAGATAGCCAAACTGCTTATTTTCCTAAAACAGACTTTCTAGCTATGTTTATCAAAGGAATTAGTCAATTAGGTTGTGTTCCAAAGTTTACAAAAACCCTAGCAATAGACATTACTCCTATTGATTACGCAGCTAAAGCAATGCTAGAAATATCCGTGCAACCTGATCACCAAGGCAAAATATTTCATATTGCTAATCCAAATAGTTTATCTTTTGATCGTTTAATCCAAGCAATCCAATCATTTGGCCTACAAATTAGTTTTGTTTTTACAAAATGAATGGAAGAATTTGTTTACAGAACTTAATGAAAATCAAGAAAATGAAAAGCTGAGTGTTTACTTAGCTTTATGTAGGGCGATGTCTAAAAATCAGGACTTTGAGCGCAACCGCGTTTTAGACTTGTTTCAAGCTACAGGAGTTAAATTTTCTACTGCAAACACAGAACTAGCATTAAAAGACTTAAATATTGCAGTACCAGCAATTACAGAAGCTTTATTACATAAATATCTTTCTGTTATCTTAGGTAAAAATAATGGTAGCTACTAAAAAACGTTCTACGGGCATGGTATTAGGGAAATTTATGCCACCGCATCTTGGTCATATCTATTTAGTTGATTTTGCACGTAGCTATGTTGATGATTTGGTTGTAGTTGTCGGCTCTCTTTCATCCGAACCTATTTCCGGTAACTTGCGCTATCAATGGATGTGTGAGCTATTTCCTACTGTGCAAGTTGTTCATTTAACTGATGAAAATCCTCAATATCCAGAAGAAAACCCTAATTTTTGGCAAATTTGGCAAGATAGCTTACTTAAGATTTTACCTTGTAAAATAGATTATGTTTTTGCATCTGAAAATTATGGTTGGAAGCTAGCCGACATTTTAGAAGCTGAGTTTATTCCTGTAAATTTAGCTCGTAGTATAACTTCAATTAGTGCAACAGAAATTCGTAAAGACCCAATTAAAAATTGGCAATTTTTACCCGTTTGTGTCCGGCCTTTTTATGTTAAAAAAGTTTGTATCTTTGGCCCGGAGTCTACTGGTAAAAGCACTTTAGCCAGTCAATTAGCCACAAAATTTAACACTGTTGCCGTCCCAGAATATGCTAGAGAGCTTTTAGAAAGCCAAAAAGGAAAAATTGAGTTTACCGACATAGATAAAATTGCTCGCGGACAATTAGCATCGGAAAAAGCCCTGTCTCATCAAGCTAACCGCTTATTATTTTGTGATACAGATTTGTTACTTACAACAATTTGGAGCGAAACGCTTTTTAATAAATGCCCTGAATGGATTAAAGAAGAAGTTAGTCAAAATCACTATGATCTTTATTTACTTACAGATATAGACGTGCCTTGGATTGATGACATTGTGCGTTATTTGCCTAAAGAGCGAGAATTATTTTTTCAAAAATGCTTAAGAGCTTTAGAATCTTGTAATTATCCTTATGTTAGGTTAAGTGGCTCTTGGCAAGAAAGGTTTGAAACCGCTTGTCAAGCAGTAGAAAAACTTTTATCAAGCTCTAGCGTGTGATATAAAAGATTTTAAGATCAATAAATTAAGGCTATTAACATTAGAAAAATTTTTGGCTAGGGAAAAATTATTATGTCTACCAATTTAGCTATAGGTAATGCTTTTGAAAATCAAGTTTTAGTTCAATTAGGACAACCTCTTTATAATCATAGTTTAGATATTATACAAGTAAATGTTGGGCTAAAATGTAATCAATCTTGTGAGCATTGTCATGTAAGTTCTTCTCCTAGTAGAAAAGAAATGATGGATTGGCCTGTGATGAAAAAAATTATCCAAGTAGCTAAAGATGTCAAATGTCGCTTAATTGATATTACTGGTGGCGCACCAGAACTTAACCCAAATTTATCTAAATTTATCAAAATTTTAGCTAGTCAAGGCCAGATGATTCAAGTTCGCACTAATTTAACTGTTTTACTTGAGCCTGAACAATCAACAATGATTGATGTTTTTTGTGAGAATAAAGTTAAGCTAGTCGCTTCCCTACCTTGTTATTTAGAAGAAAATGTTGATAAACAGCGTGGTGCAGGTGTTTATCAAGCAAGTATCAAAGCCATAAAGTTATTAAACTTGGCTGGTTATGGAACCAATCCTGATTTAACTTTAGACTTAGTTTATAACCCTCTAGGCGCGTTTCTTCCACCTGACCAAACAAAACTAGAAGAAGCTTATAAAAAAGAACTTTGGCAAAGACACCAAGTAACATTTAATCGACTACTTACAATTACTAATATGGCGATAGGTCGTTTTTCTACAGATTTACGCAAACAAAGTAAATCTGACAAATACCGCAGTATGCTTTCTGACTCTTTTAATTCCGGTACAGTAGATAAATTGATGTGTCTTTACCAAATTGAAGTTGATTGGGATGGAAATCTTTATGATTGCGATTTTAATTTAGCTTTAAGAATGCGAGTAAATCCAGAAGTCCCACAAAATATCAAGGATTTTGACTTAAGTAAACTACTAGGTAGAAAAATTGCTACTGCTAGTCATTGTTTTGGTTGTACTGCTGGAAGTGGATCTTCTTGTAGTGGTGCGCTAGCCTAGTTTATAGAAATGGAAACAGGAGTGGCTGAACTGTCTCACTTGCATTAAAAATACAAATGCACCCACTCGTGTTTCCATTTCCAATAATGAAACTTAAGTAATCACAGTTGGTTCATCTACATTACAAAATTCTTTTAGTTGTAAAATTTGTTTTGCTTCATTGATTAAAGCCTCTAAAACCTCTTTAATATCGCTTTGTCCGCCATCTTGAAGGTATCGTTCAACATAAATTCTTAAGGTCGCGCCTTCGGTTCCTGTGCCAGAAAGCCGGAAAATAATTCTTGAGCCATCTGCTAGTAAAAGGCGGATTCCTTGGCGATTGCTAATGCTTGCATCAACTGGATCTGTATAAGAAAAATCATCTGTTTGGCTAATTGTTGTATCTGCTAGATTATTGCCTACTAAACTAGCTAATTTTTCTCTTAAACTGCTAATCATTTTATTGGCGTTTGTTAGGTCTAAACCTTCATAGTCATGACGTTGATAGTAGCTTCGGCCAAATTTTTGCCAATGCTCTTTTACAACTTCAACTACAGATTTATTTGTGTAAGCTAGAATTGAAAGCCAGCAAAGCACAGCCCAAAGACCATCTTTTTCCCTAACATGATTTGAACCTGTTCCAAAGCTTTCTTCACCGCAAATAGTACATTTATCAGCATCCATTAAATTACCAAAAAACTTCCATCCTGTAGGAGTTTCATAGCATTCAACTCCTAAATCTTTTGCTACTCGGTCGGCTGCCGTGCTAGTTGGCATTGAACGTGCTATTCCCCGAAGTCCTTGACGATAGCCAGGAATAGCTTTTTGTGCATATTCAGCAATAATAGCTAAAGAATCTCCTGGGGTGACAAAAAAGTTACGTCCTAAAATTAAGTTGCGATCCCCATCGCCATCGCTAGCAGCCCCAAAATCAGGAGCCTTTTCATCAAATAAATGTTTTACAAGTTCAGCAGCATAAACCAAATTAGGGTCGGGATGTCCTTGTCCAAAATCTTCTTTAGGAGTTGCATTTACTACAGTTCCCAAAGGTGCGCCTAAAAGCTTTTCTAAAATATGGTGGGCATAAGGCCCTGTAACAGCGTGCATTGCATCAAATCGCATTGTAAAACCACTAGAAAAAAGTTTTCTTAAAGCTTCAAAATCAAAAAGCTCTTCCATTACCGCGCTATAGTCTATTAGAGGATCAAAAATAGTTATTTGGCTATTAGCTATATTAAAGCTAGAAAGCTCATCTAGATTTATTTCTGGATGGTCAATGGTTTGGTAGCTAGTAATTTTTAAGCTATGTTGATAAATGCTTTCTGTAACGCTTTCTGGGGCTGGGCCACCGTTTCGGATGTTGTATTTAATTCCAAAATCAGCATCTATTCCGCCCGGATTATGGCTAGCTGAAAGCACTAGTCCGCCTAAAGCTTGCTGGCGACGAATTACAGCCGACATTGCTGGTGTAGAAAGTATTCCCCCCCTTCCAATCATTATTTGCTTAAACCCATTGGCAACGGCTAAACGCAAAATTATTTGTATTGCATTACGGTTATAATAGCGACCATCTCCACCTACTACTAAAGTTTCTTGGCTAAAATCTATATTAAACTTTTCTTTTACAGCATTAAAAACAGCTTGAACAAAGTTTTCTAAATAATTAGGCTGCATAAAAACTTTTGTTTTCTTACGTAGTCCAGAAGTTCCAGGACGTTGATCAGAAAAAGGACTACTTTGTTGTATTTTTATTTGCTCCATATTTGACCCTTCATTAAAAATTTTAGAAAATAGGATATTATAAGTTAGTTTATCTTTTAATGATTGACAAAATTTTTTTGCTCTACTAGCTTAGCTTTATGACAGAAAATACTTTAACTTCTCGTGTTTACCTAGATAATAGTGCTTCAACTAAACTTGCAGCAGAAGTTTTAGAAGCTATGTTACCTTATTTTAGTGAGCAATTTGGCAATGCTTCATCAATTCATAGGTTTGGACAACAAGCTAAAGCTGCAATGGATAATGCCCGCCAGCAAGTAGCCGATTTAATTGGCGCACAAGCTAACGAGATTATTTTTCTTAGCGGTGGAACGGAAGCCGACAACTTAGCAATTAGAGGAATTACTAGTAATTACCAAGGTAAAGGCAATCATATAATTACCTCCCAATTTGAACATCCTGCCGTCAGAAACACTTGTGCAGCACTAGAAAAAGAAGGTTGGCGAGTGACTTACTTGCCAATTTATAGAAATGGGCTTGTTAGAATAGAAGATGTAAAAGCAGCAATTAGCGATGAAACTTTATTAATTACAATAATGCATGCTAATAATGAAGTGGGGACTCTTCAGCCAATTGCAGAAATAGGTGAGCTAGTAAAAGAAATCCGCAATCAACGTAAAAATATTTTTTTTCATACAGATGCAGTCCAAAGTGTAGGAAAAATAGTTGTAAATGTAAAAGATCTAGGGGTAGATTTACTTTCTTTATCTGGTCATAAAATACACGGGCCTAAAGGCATTGGCGCACTTTATTTGCGTAAAGGCGTAAGAATTAGCTCTCAAATAACTGGTGGACGACACGAAAGAGATCGCCGCGCAGGTACAGAAAATGTGCCTGCTATTGTTGGATTGGGTTGTGCGGCTAAACTAGCAGAACATCATTTAGCAGAAGAAATGGAAAAAATCAGCCATCTAAGAGATTACTTTGAAACAGAAGTTAGTAAACTAGTACCAGAAATTAAATTCAATGGTGAGACGAGTAGTAGATTGCCGAATATTTCCAATATTAGTTTTAGTTATATTGAGGGAGAAGCTTTGCTTATTGCTTTAGATCTAAAAGGCGTAGCGGTTTCCACAGGTTCAGCTTGTTCTTCTGGCTCAACAGAACCAAGCCCAGTATTAGTAGCAATGGGTTTAAGTAAAGAATTAGTACGTGGGAGCATTCGTTTTTCACTCTCACGCTATACAACTAAAGAAGAAATTGATTATGTATTAAGCATATTACCTGAAGCAGTAACTCGGCTTAGGCGAGTTTCTCCACTATATCGACAGGCTATGTCAACAAAACAATAACTAAAATGCCATACTCTAAAACGGTTTTAGATCATTTAGAAAATCCTCGTAACGTTGGTGAATTAGCAGATGCTACAGTGACATCATCTGTAATCAATAGTGCATGTGGAGATCAAATAAAACTTTTTATAAAATTAGACAAAAATATTACTAGCGTTAAAATGCAAGCTTATGGTTGTGCGCCAACCTTAGCATCAGCCTCATTGCTAACAGAATGGTTAATTGATAAAACTATCCATCAAGCAAGTTTATTAGAAACAGATGAATTAATTAAAATGCTTGAAGGCTTGCCTAGAGGCAAAAAACATGCGGCAGATTTAGCAATTGAGGCTTTACAAACAGCTTTATCTAAACTTAATAAATAGGGATTTACTCAATCAAATTTATGCAAAATGAATTAACTCCAGAAAAACTTTTTACACTTCAAGAAGCTAATAGTTTGATTCCTAAACTACGACCTTTAATTAAAAAGGTGACTAAAGTAAGCAGTGTATTACTTGGAATGCAGGAAGAAATTAAAAAAGTGCGTAGTAAAGCTAGCCTAGGTAGTGGTTCTTATTTAGGGCCAAGCTATCTACATAACGTAGTTTTACTAACTACTGTAATTCAGGAAATAGAAAATACTGGTGTTTTAGTTAAAGACTATAGGACAGGATTATGTGATTTTCCTCATTTGAAAGACGGGCGAGTAATTTACTTATGTTGGAAAATGGATGAAGAGGAAATCAATTATTGGCATGAAATAGATGCTGGATTTGCTGGCCGCCAATTATTATAAAAAGTAGGAAAAATATTCCTACTTTTTGTAATAATTATTAAGAGTTTTTAATTATTTAACGGTGCGCTTGTAGAATCAGCATTAACTGTTGGTAAAGTTGATGAGCGCAATACACCACTACTATCAATAAAAAATGTTTTATCTCCGCTAGTTGCTAGACCTGTAGAAACAAAAGGTCTTCCAGATATTTCATATCTATCAGGAGAAGGATTATTAAAAACAAAAATAAACCCGCTCTTAGGCCGTTGCGCAGCGGCAACCAAACCACCAACTGTTGTACCTGTTGGTGTAGGAAGACAGGAAGCCGCTAAAGAAGAATCAATAAATTCTTGTGCAAAAAGCTCTTGTGGGCTACCAAAAGAACCATTACCGGCTCCGGCTGAATAGCTAGCCTCAGATTGATGAAAAGTACGCATTGCTGAAGCAGCAGAAGAACTATTAGCAGCACGACGCGCACTAAATACATTTACTACAGAAATAGCTGCTAAAATACCAATTATTGTAATTACTATCAATAGTTCAATTAGACTAAATCCTGCATTAGAAGACTTAAAATTTCTCTTTTTTATACAAGTAGGTTTCCTCATAATTTCCCCGTTTTTAGTTTACTTACTTTAGTTTAGTGTTTGTTTTAAGGATTTAATCCTTGTTTTCTTTGCTAATTTACTAAGCTTTCTATGCTTACATTTGACAGACCAGAAAATAAAGTTATTATGATGTTAGTTAAATTTACTTTGGATAAAAGTTAACTAGGCAAATACCATACCAAAATATTAAATTTCAGTTTGGGGCTTTACAAAATTTAATGAAATGTTAATAAACTCTTAACTTAATGTTAATAGTTTATTTTTTAGAATTAAAAAACTCCTCTAAAAGTCACATTTTTTGTCATTTTAGTTGGTAGTTTTTGTAACGAAATATGTCACTTATAAGTAATACCAAAAATGGATTGCTAAAACTTAAACAAAAAAAGTATGTAACCTTACTACTGAGTTTATTTACTTTATTTACTTTATTTACTTTATTTATAAGTATTTATTTTTACTCCAAAAAAATAGAATCTGTTATTACTAGTGAAGGCGAAAAACAAGCCTCTTTAAGCAAAATTGATAGCACTATTGTTATAGCTACCCCTTTATCATCTACTGGTTTGCAATTATTTTTATCAACATTTCAAACTAGAGCAATGTGTAAATATAATAATAATTACTATATTGCTACTTCTGGTGGGCTATTGGTCTTTGATTTAGAAGGCAAATTAGTTAAACACTAAAAATTTAGATGGATTGCCAAGCATAGACTTAACTGCTTTAGTAGTTTTTCGCTCACAACTTTGTATTGGTACATCTGACAACGGATTAGTTATTTTTAATGGTAAAGATTTTATCCATCATAAGATCCAAAAACCTGTGATTCGACAAATTAGTAGTTTACTAGCAACAGAGGAAAGACTTTTAGTTGGGACTTTTGATGGTGGGCTATTAGCTTTTGATGGGTTGAAATTTACACGTCAAGACCAAGAAATAAAGCCTATTCCACAAATTACTTCACTACTACAAAATGGAAACCGACTTTATATTGGAACTTATGCGTCAGGTCTTTATCTATGGCAAGAAAGCCGTTGGCAACAAATTACTAAGCAAGAGAACTTGCCATCAAACCGAATTACTGCATTAAGTGAAGACAAACGTGGGGTTATTATTGCAACAGATTTTGGTGTAGTGCTAAGAACTGATACAGGAGAAATTGAAAAAATTAACTCTATTCCTAATATTATTTCTTTAGCCAAAATAGGAGAAAAACTTTGGGGAGGTCTTTTTACTGGTGATGTAGTAGAAATTTTTGATAAATCAGTTTCTGTTTATCCTATTAATAAAGCTTCCGATAGTATAAATGATAGTGATAAAACAAAATTTACAAATACAATACTTTGGTCAAATGGCGAGGATCAAAACCTTTTTGCTTTAACAAACAAAGGTATTTTACGAGCAGACATTAACAAGACTCGTTTAGAATTTGACCGATTCGGCACAAATTCCCCACTCTCGCCATTAACAGCCGACCATATAAGCTCAATGGCTTTTGATGAGGGTGGAAGGTTATGGATTGGTTACTTTGACCAAGGAATTGATATTTTTGACCTAGAAACAATGCAGCTAATCACACATTTACAAGATAACACCATCAGAGAAATTAATTTTATTTCCCTAGATCCACTTACATCAAAAATGTTAGTTGCCACTTCCACAGGACTTGCCGTTTTTGACAATCAATTACAATATAAAACCTTAGATGAGCGTACTGGTATTAACTCTAATATGATTGCTCATGTCTTATTGGTTCCTAGCTCTAATAATATTAATAACGAGCCTCAACTAGCTATTGCCACTGGTAGAGGATTAACTTTACTACAAGGAAATATTGCTCGTAGCCCTATTTCTTTACCAAATAATTATCTTTACACTAGTGCGTTTGTTAATAATCGTTTATTTGTTGGTAGTTTAGGCGGACTTATTGAAATGGAGGGATTACGAGTAATTAGAAGTTTAACAATTAATAATTCTAAACTTTCTCATAACTGGATTAACGCATTGCTAGCAGTCAATGGAACTCTTTATATTGGAACAAATGGCGGTGGAGTAGATGCGCTTACTCCTACGGGAGAGCTAATTAATTTTTCTCCTGAAATAGGTAAATTTGATGTTAACCCTAATGCTATGTATGCAGATAGCCAATATTTATACGTAGGCAGTTTAGGAGATGGGATTTTTTTATTAGATCTAAAAAGTAAAATTTGGCGCAAATTTTCTCAAGCTTTACCCTCTAACAATGTCACTGCTATTGTTAGCAATGAAAAAAATGTTTACTTTGCTACTAGCAATGGACTGCTAAAAATAGATAGAAAAACAATTTTAGATAACTAGAAATTTTTAAAACACGCAAAGTATCTAAAAAATAACTTATAAATGGAATAAGAAATTGATAATTTAGCAGTTTACATCTTCTATATTTTATTTCTCTAGAATCTTCTAACTTACCGGCAACATTAACAATAACAAGTTAAATGGGTACATAGCTTGCTAGTCTTAATGCTATCTACTTGTTCTTTTAACTTTAGTGCTTTTTACAGCTACTAAATGGTTAATATTTCACAGTCTAGTAGGATTTTGACGTAAAAATTTCGCAAGTAGTAGTAGTTTTAAGTAAAAGGTATAATTGTTTTTTAGTTATACCATAAGTCTGTTATTGGTTTTTGAAAGGAGAAAATTATGGCTACCATAACTAATGCAAGACTTACAATGCAATTAAACCTACCTGGCAACAATGCAAAAGTAGATGTAACGGGTGAAATACGTTTTACACCTTTAGAAAAGTTCTTAATGGAAAAAGGTCTACGTTATAAAGTTGATTGTAAAGTATGGGGTGAAGACCTTGGTTGGTGGTTAAATCCAGATGATTTTCTTTTTTCCTATAGTTCTGTTTTTTTCCCAGATGCTACACCATCTGCCATAGAACCAATTGCTTTCACTAGGCAAGTACCAATGGGACTTCTTAATGAAGATATTGGGACAGATGAAGTCTATGCTGAGATAATACTTAAAAAGATGGAAAGTAGTTCAACAGCTAAGAAAAGAACTAATGTGATAAAACATAGATTCTAAAGGATTAATAGAAAACCCACCTCAAGCTTGTAAATAGTTAGGTGGGTTTTCTAAGCTTTAAATTATTAGAAAAATGTCATTATTTCTAATTTACCTAAAATAACATCCCGTATTTAACCCGCCGTATTTTATCTAGTTTTAATTTATTTTTTTAAAGGCAGAAGATTTTATTTAGATGCCCGCTTTTCTTTGTCTTGCTTGATAAGCATTCTACACATATTATTCTTTCCATCTAAGAGTTTTCTTTGGTGAGTTTTATTACTAAAATTTTACTTTAACACTTTCTTTTTCAATAAAATGTTATATTTTCTGCATTATCAAAATTTTTGGAGACTTGCTAATGTCCTATTTACCCCAAACTTATGACGAATATAGCCCTTTTGAATCAACAATGGCACGCTTTGACCGTGCCGCAGAATTGCTTAACCTTGAGCCTAATTTATATAAAATTCTACGTACTCCTAGCCGGGAAGTCTGCGTCTATTTGCCAATCCAGCGCATCAATGGTGACACAGAAATATTTACCGCCTATCGTGTCCAATATAATTTAGCTCGTGGAACGCTCCAAGGTGGACTGCGCTTTGGCCCAAATATTACCCTAGATGAAATGCGTGCTGGAGCAGCCTGGAGTACCTATAAATGCGCTTTAGTAGATATTCCTTTTGGCGGTTCACAGGGCGGAGTTGTATGTAATCCAAAATATTTACAACCCTTGGAAATCGAAAGAATTACTAGGCGTTATACGGCTGATATGTTGGATGTTTTAGGCCCAGAAAGAGATATTATTACTCCAGACATCAACACTAATGAGCAAATAATGGCTTGGATAATGGATACTTATTCAATGCACGCTCGTCATAATGTTACAGCAATAGTTACAGGTAAGCCTGTTGAAATGGGGGGATCACCTGTAGGTAATACCGCTACAGGTTATGGAGTATTATTTTTAATTGAAGAGGCATTAAAGAAATTTAACCTTGCACCAACAGAAACCAAAATTGCTATTCAAGGAGCCGGTCGGCGTGGCAGTAGCACAGCACAATTACTATATGAGGCAGGTTATAAAATAGTAGCTATTTCTGATGTTGATGGTGGCATTTATAAAGCTGAAGGGTTAAATATTCCTGAAGTTTTAGAGCATTTTGCACAACATAAAACCTTTAAGACCTATGAATTAGCAGAACAAATTACAACTAATGAACTACTTACAATTGATTGTGATGTATTAATTCCTGCTGCATTGCATGAACAAATCACTAGCCAAAATGCTATCAATGTAAAATGTAAGATTTTATGTGAAGCGGCGGATGGTTCGACTACATCCCAAGCAGATCCAATACTTTATGAAAAAGGAACATTTGTTATTCCTGACCTATTAGCTAATGCTGGTGGAGCAATTGCACGCCATTTAGAATGGGTACAAAATCGTATGGGATTTTTTTGGAAGAAAGAAGAAATTTTGGACAACATTAAACATAAAATGTTAAAGAGTTTTCAAGAAATGCTAAGTTTTTCAGAAGATCATAAGGTTGATACTCGCACAGCAGCCTATATGCGAGCAATTGACAGAGTAGCAGCAGAAATTAGACTACGTGGTATTTATGCCTAATTATTTATTTTCCCACTGCTTGGGCAAATCTATCTAAAAACTCCAAAGTTGTTTGTGGGCGATCTTCTGGCCTTTTTTCTAATGCCCACAATACAACTTTATCAACTTCAGACGAAATCATTGGATTATAAAAACTTAAAGGCTCTGGTATAGTCCGCAAATGTTCAAATAACCATCCTTGAACATTATCCGACTCATAAGGTAACATTCCTGTTAACAATTCATAAACCATAATTCCTAGGGCATAAATATCCGTGCGTAAATCTAGTAATTTACCTAAGCATTGTTCAGGGGCAAGATACTGGATAGTGCCAACAATCATCCCAGTTTTAGTAAGTTGCGTCATAGCACTATCTTTAGGCCACCAGCAACAATTTTAGCAATACCTAGGTCTAAGATAACAGCTATTTCCTCTCCATTTTCTTCTTTAATCATTATATTTGCTGGTTTTAAGTCTCGATGGATAATGCCCTCTTGGTGAATAGCATTTAAGGCAGGGCAAACATATTTTAATAAATTAAAAGTTCGTTCAACTGACCAAATACGCTCTTCTTCTATTAAATCACTAAGGGATTTACCCTTAACATAATCCATTATAAAAAAAGGTCTCCCTGTTGCTGTAAGACCTGAATCTAAAATTCCTACTACATTAGGATGTTTTACTCGTTTTAGAACTTTCATTTCTCGTTCAAACATTTTTTGTGTATGAGAAATGTCTTCGGCATCTTCTAATAGCATTTTTACTGCTACATTTGTATTAGTTTCTAAATCAATTGCTAGGTAAACTATTCCAAGACCTCCTTTTCCTAAAATTAACTCTATTTGGTAGCGATCATTTAATTTGCCTCCAATTAAAGCAGTATTTTGCTCTAAGCTATTACTGGTAGCAAATTCAGCACGTATTTTTTTAACTATTTGGTCATGATTTAGGCTATTTTCTCTTAGTTGTTGGAGTAAGGCTTGTTTTTCTTGATAGGTATAGCTAATGTTTTCTATTAAGATAATTTTTTTATTATTAACTAAAAGTGCAGTGGCTTGGAGGTGGTATTCTTTAGCATTTAGGTCTGTTTCTGTCCAGGGGCCAGAGTTTAACTTATCATTACTTTTTTGCTCCCAAAATTCTTGAGCATCAAAAAGGAAAACTTCAATAAATGGAAAGGTTTGTGTAAGGTGAAATTCTTGGGGCCAAGAAAAACTTTTTCCACAAAATTCTTGATACCAACCTGGACTATTACCTATTAATTGAAAGCTATCTTCTGCTAAATACTCTACTACTAAAAATCCTAGTCTTGCTAGTAAAGCCGATATAAGAGAATCAGACATAAATAACCCTTAAGTAAATATTCTGGCATTATAGTCAGAAACAAACTTGTTTATTTTTAATAAATGAGAAAGACAATAACTTAGAAATTCTCGTTCTTCTCGTCATAATCTAGGGGCCATTGCATAATATCATCTGATGTATCAAAATCAGCATCAATATCTTGTACTAAACAATCTGCCCATTTATTGTCTTCTACTTTATCTACTTTATTTGTTTTATCTACTTTTATTTGTTTTACTTACTTTATTTACTTCATCTAATTCATTCGTTTCATCTATTTTATTTGGCTCATCTGTAGTTGGTGTTTTTTCAAGTTCTGCAATAAAAGATTTATCTTCCTCAAAATTAGGTCTTTGAAGTAGCTCTATTTCCGCTGTTTTAAGTCTATCGCTAAATTGTCCTGTGTGCCGCTTAGATGAAAATACTCCTGCAACAATTTCATCAAATCTTTCTGGAGATAAACTATCATCAGATTTTATTAAAAAGTCTGTTTCTGGTTGGGATTTAATATCTGTTTGAGTTGATGACTTAGGTTTTTGGAATACTTTTTTTCTTGCCATTTTTTACACCTAAATATTACTATTTTTTGATGGTAAGATAGTTTTCCTTTTGTTGTCTAGTACCAACTGCTAAAAAATACTTATTATTTCTTAAACTATTTAATTATGTTTATTGCTACAAAATTTTAATTTTTTCCTAAATATTAATAGAAGCTTTTTGCAAAATTTTTATTGTCTGTTCAAAATCCCTAGGTAGTGGTGCTTGAATAAACACTTTTTTCTGTAAAAGAGGATGCTTAAATCTTAATTCATAAGCATGTAACGCTAGTCTTTCTATTGGTAATGATGATATTAAAGGCTCTGTTGGCAAGCTTAACTTATTGTTAGCTGTATCTAAATTGCTATAAATAGAGTCGTTTACTACTGGCAAGCCAAGAGAAGCTAAATGTAGTCGTATTTGGTGAGTCCGTCCTGTAATTGGCATAGCCTTAAGTAGAGCATACTTTTTCAAACTGGGTAACTACACTAAAGTTTGTTACAGACTCCCGACCATTTCTTTTATCTACAATCATAAGACCAGCTATTTTTGGATGCTCTGCAATTGATTCTGTTGAGGAAAACTTTTACTTGGAGCAACACCTTTTACAAGTGCTAGATAGGTTTTGCTAATTTGTCGTCTTTCAAATAGATCTGTCATTTTGCTTAAAGCTAAGCGATTTTGGCTAAAAGCAGTACTCCACTAGTATCAGCATCTAAACGATGTATATTAGTAATAAATTTTAATACACGCCGACGCGCCCAAGGTGCGCCCATTTCTATGCCTTCTCTAGCATTAACATTAGATTGCGGCTAGTTTGTTCCCAACTAACAGGAGCAATTAAATAATTTGCAGGTTTATTTATTGCCATTATATAACGGTCTTCATAAACAACATTAACTGTTAATTTGCTACTAAGTCTTAAGGTTTCAACTCTTTCTGGTTTTGGCTTAGCTTTTAGTTGGGTTTGGTGTTGCTATCTTTGGGTTTGGCTGGCTCATTTTTGTTTCCTTGATTTGTTTTATCTTCTGTAATATTAAAAATACTTACAGCATTATTATGTATAAATTGTTGAAATTCTTCGCTTGAAACACTCTTTTTATTGTTTGTAAAGTATCTAAGTATTGTTGATAGTGTCCTTCTCCATAATAAGTTGCATCTGTTCCAAACACTACACGATCTGCACCAACCGTTTTTATAGCTCTAAGAACTGTTTCAGGTGAAACATAGAAGTTTCTAAATAAATTAGCGCATCTTTTTTTTTTTAGCTTGCTCCGCTACTACAATTGCTTCCTGATGTGAAGTATTAAAGCCCATATGATAGAGGACAACAGGCACAGTAGGAAATTTTTTTGCAGCCTCATAAATTACACTAGCTTTAGAACGGCTTGACCCTCCACAATGAAAAAGTGCTGGCACTTTATATTTTTCACATAAAGCTAAATAGGGCATTATTTCAGGAGCATTAGCAGAAAAATTATTAAAATCTGGGTGAAATTTTATTCCACAAAAATTTTTATCTCTTAAAAACTTTTCTGCTGTCTCTGCACTAGACATTTTAGCCCCAGGTTTTGCCCAAAATAATGGTTTTAACTTTGGATTAGCTTTAGCAGCCTGAAAAGATGCTTCATTTGCTGTTACTTCGTCTGAATCAGCAGTTACACCGCTAATTGAAGCACCATCAATATTAGAAATAAAGCATACTGGATTTTGTTTTCTTTTATTTCTTTTAGTAAAGTTACTAAACTTAAGTCATACCCTTAAATTCACCTATATGAGCGTGTACATCTATAATATTCGTTTCAGTAGGTTCTGCTTTTTTTAAAGCCATATAACAACTAAAAATTACTTGTATTTAACATAACAGCAAATATCATAATTGGCAGAAACAATAATAAGCGTCGCATTTGTCTTTTGGCTTGCTCCTTAAAATTATCTGCCAGGAAATTAACACGACTTTTAATAAAAAAAATAGCTGTCCAAGAAAATCACGTTTTATGTTTGGAAATTTTTATGAGTAAATTCTTTGATAAAATAGCTAAAATTCCTCGTCTAGGTGTTGGTATTTCTGGAGAGTTTGCTTCTGCAACAAAAGGAATTGATGCTTGTTGGTTACAGGAAAATTACCCTACCTTAATACATTTTTTTGAATATGGTGGCGACTTAGATCGTGGATTAGATGAACATGTCCGACGTTGGGTAAATTTAGCATTACCAACAACTTATCATTTCTTAGATATTAATATTGAAGAAAAAAGCTGATTTAACCGAGGATTGGCTAGTTTCTACAATAGAAATGGCTAAAGAAATAAATGCTGTTTGGCTTTGTGGAGATGCTGGACGCTGGCATTTTGGCTCACGTGAGCGCGGACATCAAATGCTAATGCCCCCGATTTTATGTATGGACTCAGTCTTAGAGTCAGTTGATAACATCCAAAAAATTCAAAATCAATCACAGCTTTGTTGCTTGCCAGAAAATCCACCTGCGGTTGTCTACTTAGGCGAAATGCACATTTTAGAATATTTTGCTGAAATGGCCGAGCGTGCTGACTGTGGACTACTGCTAGATTGCGCTCATTTAGCAATTTTCCAACATAGCCGAGGTCTTAGCCCATTAACAGGCTTTGACAACTACCCATTTGAACGAGTAATTGAACTCCACGTAGCAGGCGGAACATTTACAGAAACTAGCGGTTATTCATATATAAATGATGATCATAGTCCTGAGCCTATCCAAGCAACATGGGAAATCTTAGAGCATGTTGTTTCCCGCGCTCCAAACCTAAAAGCAATTGTTTATGAATGTGAACATAACAAAGCTGAAGAGTGCTTAGATAATTTTGCTAAACTTAATCAATTATTTCCTATTCAAAGAAAGGATCTTTTCCAACTAATAGCAAAATAATGAGTTATCATACATTACAACACCTAGTAGTAAGAATGCTTTTGATCCAGCTTTTGTTAACTCTGTTTATCAAAACCCTGAACAAGCTTTAGCTGACCTAAATTTAAGCGAGCAAGAAAAAAAAAACAACTACTAGCCATTGATCCTAGAGCTTGGAAACTATGACCCGCTGCGAAGACTTAGGACAATGCGCACACTAGTAGAAGAATTTAAGGTTTCTGCCACATTAGTTTTATCAGAAACGAGGCGACTATCTTTTAGAAAACTTTTTTCTAGCAAAATATTTCATCAATTTATCCAAGACCGTAAATCAATGGCTTTAGCTTTCGCTGAATATCTGTCAAATGCTTTTGCTAAAGGTGAATTAACTACACCACAACTAAATGATGTTTTAAGACTAGAAACATTAATGGCTCGTTGCAGACGAGAGTTAACTAATAAAATTCGTATACCAGCACTTCCAGAAAAATTAAATGAAAACTTACGTGTCCGTTTAATTCCTGGTGCTGATGTAGGTGCATTTCAAGCAAATACAGTAGAAACAATTCAAGCAGTAGAAAAATATCTTTTTGAAGTAAGTTTAATGCCTGCAATGGTTTTGTGTGATGATGCTCCACGACTAGAAAATTTACCTAAAGTTGAGCAAAAAAAGAAAGTTTACTTGCTTTGTTTACCTGCTGCTAACGGAGTTTCTTTAGTTGATATTGACAGGTTAGATTACCTAGTTTTAATTGAAGCCCGAACAACTTTAACAATTCAACAAATTGTTGAACGATCTTTAGCTTCAGGTGTAACACGCACTAAGGCCCAAGAAATCATTGCTACTGCTTTGGAAGAAGAAACTCTTTATCTAAATTAATTATACGTAGGGTTGAAAGCCCATATATCCAACTTAAGAATAACTAATTAAAAATAGAGCAGTTAAAATCTTAAAGCTCTTACCCAACCATTAGTTTTGCTAATTTTATAATCTAGCGGAAAACCGTGGGGATGACCACCGCCCAGGAATGATGGTCTGACACTTTGGACATTTACCATTTTGTAAAGAAAATTGCTTAATATGATAAGCATATCGTTCAATCAGTAGTTCATTACAATTATGACACCAAGTATTTTCCCATCCTCCGACACGACCCGCAACATTACCAATATAAACATATTTTAGCCCAACTTTTTTCCTGTTTCTCCTGCTTTAATTAGTGTTTTTATATTAGTATTTTCCTTGTCAAGCATTTTGTAATCGCTATGAAAAGCTGTTAAATGCCAGGGAATAAAAGGATCTACAGAAACTAGGAATTCTGCCATTTCTTGTAGCTCTTCTTGAGAGTCATTAAAGTCAGGTATTACTAAAGTAACAATTTCTAGCCAAAACCCTCTAGCCTTTAAGCCTTGAATAGTTTCTAGCACATTAACTAGTAATCCTCCTAGTTCCCTATAATTTTTATCCCGAAAGCTTTTTAAGTCTACTTTGTAAAGGTCTACCCAAGGTTGTAAATAATCTAAAACTTCTGGCGTACCATTTCCATTAGAAACATATGCTGTCAAAAAACCTCTTTCTTTAGCTTGCTTAAAAATAGAGACTGCCCATTCACTAGTAATTAAAGGCTCATTATAAGTAGAAGTCACAGTAGAAACGCCTTCCCTTTCAGCAATATCTAGCATTTGTTCAGCAGAAATTGTTTTAGCAGGAGCTACAGCATTAGGGTCACGTAGGACTTGTGATGTAATCCAATTTTGACAGTAATCACAATGTAGGTCACATCCCAGCATACCAAAGCTTAAGGCATCTGTAGCGGGCATAGCATGAAAAAAAGGTTTTTTTTCTATTGGATCACATTGAAGCCCTGCAACATATCCCCAGGGAACATATAATTTGCCACCTTCATTAAAACGTACCTTGCAAACACCTGCTAAACCATCTGCAATACGGCAACGATGACCACAGGAGTAACAAAATACTTTATTATCAGCTAGTTGCTCATAAAGTTCGCCTTCATGAGTATATTTAGCTAAAACATCACCAATAACTTTTAATTTTGCACGTTTTTCTTCTCGTGATCCTTGATTAGATATATTAGACATAAATATTGCTCCTTAAAAACCTTTATCTATATTATTTTAGCTTAATCTCTTAAAGATTTGCCTGCAAGAAAAACGCTTAAGATCACTTAAAATTTATTTTATTCTGATCTTACGCAGTAAGAATAAGTAGTGAGAAATAAAGAGGTTAGTACCAAAGAAGTAGAAGAAATAACTCAAGAATGGATTTCATAGGGGTTTGAGGAAATAGGGTTATAAAGAAAATGTAAGTTATAGTATTATCAGGGTATTAATCAATTTTTCATACGGAAAAACCAATGACCCTGATAATGATACTTTATATGATAGCGATAATATACAGAGATACAAGGACAAATAGTGTAGAACTAGCAAGTTGGTATAAAGGAGTCAGTCATGATCAGATAAGTAGAATGCTGCAAAGTAAATGTCACTGGCCAACACTCCTGTGGCAAATATTTGCGAAAAACTAATAGGAAATATGACAAAAGGATATTTGATAATAGATGATACTGTGCTAGAAAAATACGGACAGAAGATATTTGGGGTAAGTTGGGTGTATAGTAGTAGCCTAAAGAAAACACTGCAAGGAATAAACGTCGTAATGATATTATGGACAAATGGAGTAGTGAAAGTGCCTTTAGGAATAAAAGTTTGGGTAAAAGGAAGACATAGCAAAATAGTATTAGCATCAAAAATGTTGAGATGGGCTAAAATAATGGGGTTTAAGCCCTCTTACGTATTATTTGATAGCTGGTATGCTTCCAAAAAATTCTTAAGCAAATAGAAAAATATGGATGGAAATTCATAAGTAGATTGAAAAGTAATCGAAAGTTTGCAGATAAACAATTACGTAAGCATTGGCCTTATCGCTATGGACATGGTATAGGAAAATTGTCAGGTTCTATTGAGGTTTTAGTAGTAAAAGACGGCTCTAGATTTCTCGCTAGTAATGACCTTAGCCTATCTATCCAAGATATTAAGCTTCGCTATGCTAGCCGTCAATTAATTGAAGAAACTTTCAAAGTCTTAAAATTCCAACTTGCTTGGGCTAAAAACCCTTCTCATTCCAAAACTGCTCAGATTGCTCATCTTCATCTTTGCTTGATGGCTTTTTGCTGCTTAGAAGCCGAATCTGCTTCCACTGGCTTAACTCCTTATTCCATAAGGCGTTCCTTATTTCCTGATGCTGTTCCTACACATTCCTATTTAATTCAATACTTTACACAGGCTGCGTAAGATCAGTAGGGGTGATTATACAGAGCAGCCAAAAGATTACGTTTATGCACTCTCAACCATAGATGAAGCCCTTGCCGTCAATCCAACAAATCCAGAACTGCCAATACTTTTTAACCGTGCCTTAATGTTTCAAAAGCTTTTTTTAGAGAGATTAGCACGAGAAGCATGGGAAAAGTATTTAGCCTTAGAAACCAATCCTGATTGGCAAATGGAGGGGCGCAAACATCTTGACGTGTTAAATGCACCTAGTTTTGAGCAAATCTGGGAAGCAGAAAAAACTAAGCTAGCCAACGCTATTATAAACAATGATTTAGCTACAGATAATCAAATAATTGAAAAGTACCCGCATCCTTCTCGAATGTATGCAATAGATGATTTACTCCCAGCTTGGGCAGATTTTTATTTAGGGGAAAAATTTGTAGAAGCCGAACAACAGCTTAAAATAGCTGAATTTATAGGCAGCAAACTTGTTACTTTACAAGAAGATAAGCTTGTCCAAGATATGGTTAGCACAATAATTTCTTTGCCTAAGAACGACCTAGCCGACAAAAAGCGACATGACTTAGCCATAGCACATCAATTTTACGGCAAAGCTAAGTATTTCCTTGAACGTAGCGAAGTAGATAACGCCTTACTTAATCTTAACAATGCAGCAGATATTTTTAGCAAGTTAAATGATATAGCCTCAGCCAGCCATATTTACCTTCACATAGCCCGTTGCCAAACTAGCATTAATTACTCGGAAGCATTAAATACATCAAGAAAACTATTGCCTGTAGTAAAACAAAACCAATATCCCTACTTATTAGCACGAACATATATAACCATTAGTTACATTTATCAAAACAAAGTGGAGCTTTCAAAAGCTATTGAATTTGGTCAAAAAGCTATAAAAATTTTAGAAGTTATCCAAGATTTTCCAGACACTGCAATTGCTTATTCTAATTTATGTTCAGTTTTTTCTTCTCTAAAAGACCAAGAGGAAGCCTTAAAATCTGTTTATAAAAGTCTTAAACAATTTTCAAAATCTATCAAAAGCATCCGGTATGTAAATACTTTAAGTAAACAAGGAGAACAAATATTACTGTTAGATAAGCCTGAGATTTCTATCTACTTTTATGATGAAGCCTTTCGACTAGCAATTAAAAGCAAAGAAGATATTAGTACAGTTTTATCTTTAATCAAAAAAGCTCAAATTAACCAATATTTCAACAATAAAAAAGGCTTACTGGAAGATATTAAGTTAATTAGAGAATATAAAGAAAAAAGTTTAGACAATGATTTGAAAAAATTAATAGAAGAACAAGTAAATATAATAGAAGTAAAAAGCTATCTTAATAATGAGCCAGAAAAAGCCATTTTTCTTTGTAACAGCTTAATAGAAAACTTTGAAAAAGCTAAAGATACCTACTATAAAATACAAATTTATACGTTTCGGTTTCAATCATATTTACAAATAGGAAAAGTTGATTTAGCTGAAGCAGATTTATTAATCCTGATTGGTGAGATTGAAAACCAAAGAAAAGCTATTAAAGAAGAAAATTATAGAATTTCATTTTTTGAAGAACCTATTTCTGCTTATGAAGAGTTAGCTAAACTTAAAATAAATTACAATAATGAAATAGAAGCAGCTTTTGATTATGTAGAACGTTCTCTATGTCGCACTTTGCTTGATGAAATAGAAACTTACCAAAAACCAACAAATATCTCTAAAACAATTCTTAATGGTGCAAGCGATTCTCTTACACTTGCTCAAATACAAAACCAATTACCAAAGAATATAATTCTTTTGGAATATTTGGTATTAAAAGATCAAATATTTATTTGGGCAATAAAGAATACTAGTGTTAACTTTGCAAAAGCCACTATTAATCAAACAGAACTAAATAAACTTATTGATGATTATTTAAATAGTATAGAGAAAGGTAACTCTAAAGAACAACTTAAAGGTTTTTCAGATCGTTTTTACCATCTATTAATAACACCTATTACCAGTTTTATTTCTCCAAAAGATAGTTTAGTTATTGTTCCAGATAAAGAACTTAATAAACTATCTTTTGCAGCTTTTACAAACCCTATTACTAGTAAATACTTACTAGAAGAAAATATTATTTCTTCTAATCCTAGTGCAACAATCTTTGTTAATAATCTAAAACGCGATTTACTGATATCAAAACAATCTAATAAAAAAGTTTTAATAATAGGTAATCCTACTTTTTCTAAAGAAACTTTTCCTGGCTTACGTTCTTTGTCTGGAGCAGAAAAAGAAGCTGAAAAAATAGCCCAAATATACTCACACTCTAATTCATATTTATTAAAAGAAGAAAAAGCTACCAAAAAAGAATTTGCCAGACTATCTGGTCAATTTAACACCATACATTTTGCTGGACATTCAATAGCTAATCCTAAATCCCCTTTGTATTCAGTAATGGTAATGGCACCAGAAAATAATACTGAAGAAGATACTAGCGCATTATATGCCTATGAGCTTTATGATTATAACTTTGATAAAACACAGCTTGTTGTATTAGCTGCTTGTCAAACAGCCAAAGGACAAGTAGTTAAAGGGGAAGGTACTCTTAGCATTGCACGTCCCTTTTTAGCTAAAGGAGTTCCTTCTGTTGTAGCGAGTCTTTGGAATGCCAATGACTCAGCTTCACAAGCTTTATTTGTAGAATTTCATAAACAAAGAAATTCTGGTGAAAACTTAGCTTCAGCTTTAAGAAAAGCTCAACTTTCTTTATTAAATAGTGATAACACTACTTATCATTCGCCTAAAATCTGGGCACCATTTGTTGTATTTGGTGCTAGTACTACAACCAGTAAATTTTAATCCCAAGGAGAAGAATCCAATGCCAATAAAAATAGAAGGTTTATGTGGAATAACTGTAAAAAACAATGCTTTATATGCATTGCTACCAAACTTCAAACTTCAACAACCATCTCATGATACCCAAGGAATTTTGTACCCTCATTACCCGGCGGTTTTACTACAGTATGATGCACTTACGGATACATCTAAGCAAGAAATTAAGTACACAATACATAAACCACACCCTAGAGAATATGGGCTTGTTTTGCCAAATCAAGAGGAAATCCGTTTTACATTTGCTAATGGAAGTCCAAATTTGCAAGTAGGAAATGCTAGCCTAGATTTTGTAGAAATGAAAGAAGTACATCAAGACAATAGAAGTCAAATTACATTACATTCTGATTTAGTAGATACAAATGTGAGTTTGCAAAATATTTACACTCGCCATCAAATTGACCTTGCCTCCCGAGTTCTTATAAATAAAGGTTCTTTAACAAGCGAAGAACCAACAATAGATGAGTACTCTTTTCCGGTCGTGTTATAAAAAAGTTGGCACTTATTTTATGGATCAATTTAACAAAGGGCTGCAATTGTACTACCAACTTTACTGAAACACGACCCTCTTTTCCTTATCCAAATGTTTCTAGTGATGCATACCAACAAAGAAAGAAATTTCACAATATTCTTAATGTTAATGTAACTGTTACAAGTGTAATCGTAGGTTCAACAACATATTCCTTCAAAGCTAATTCTTTTCCGGTAGTTCGCATTCAAAATCTTCCTATTACCAAAGTAGAACCTCCTCATAATGGTAAAGATTATGATTTTGAGTTAGCTTATAAACTACTACCTTCAGGAGTGCCAAAGAGAAATCCTACATTTCATAAGCAAGGATTTCCCGATATACCTGTAATCTGCCCTCTTACTTGGTTTGAAAGCTAAAACTATTAAAAAGTTGTTGAAAAGAGTGTTCAGTTAAGTCGCATTTTGATCTGAATGCTCTTCTTATTTTATTTTTTATAGGAAACCCTTTTTCTTTTAAAACACTTTTTATTTTATTTATATCTACTCTCATATCTATTCTTCCTGATTTTTGCAAATCTTCAGCAGCATTAACAATTGCATTTGCTGATTCATTAAACCCAGCATTAGGGTTACACTTAATAAGTTCATAGGATCTAAGAACAATTTTGTCTGCATCATTTGCTGCACCAACACTTTTTATTACTTCTTCACGAATCTGCCAAAGAGTTGCTGACCACAACTCACTAGCACAATGAGCAGAAAAGTGGTTCATCCTCAGATTTGGTGATAAAAGGATGTGCCAGGATAAGTAGCAGAAAAAATACAAAAAAAGTAAAAACAAATAAAAGTTAAGTAAAAAATAAATTCTGTAAAAAATAGTTATAGTAGAAAGCAAAAAAATGCTTATGAAAACTATCAAAAATTAAGTTAACCCAAAGAAAAGCTATAGTTTGTTTACAAGCCTCTGACTAAGCAAATCTAATTTAGCTCTGCCAAACATCTGTCTTTTCAATAGTTTAAGTCTATTAACTTGGCCCTCAACTTGCCCCTGACTCCATTTTAGAGTTAAGGCAGCTAGAATAGAAGGCTTTTCTTTAGATAATCCATCAGCAAAATTAACAAACTCTTTGATAGCACTATTCTTAGCATCTGTTAAAAAGCTATCTAAAGCACTAGGATTTTTTTCTCTTACCATAGAGGAAAAAGCCTGTGCTAAATTATGAACTAGTTTCATTTCTGGATTTACTTGAAACAATTTATTAATAAAAGTTTGTTGTGTAAGTGTTCTATCTGTTAGCTTTTGACCAAATAACCAAGCTGTTTGTCTTGTTGATGGTATTTCTGTGTTTGCTTTGCTATTGGTTAACGCTTTAATGTGTTCTGGCTTTTGATCACGAAATTTACTCAAATAGTTTCTTAAATTTGATTGTGAACCTTTAAAACCTTGGCTTTTTAGTTCTTCCCATAATTGTTTGGCGTTGTGACAACCTTCTAACCATCTTTTTTCCAAATACTGAGCATATTTATCTATCATACTAGGACGCGCTATGGGAGTTGACCTTTCTGGATAAGTTTGGCAATTAATATATAAACGTACTGTGCGCCTATGCATTGAAAAATGATTTGCTATAGCTCTAATACTTGCCCCCTGACTGTGTAATGCTCTTACCTCTAAATACCTCTCTACTTTCGCATCTACTTTTGCTGGCACAGGAATTGATTCTAGACTTTCTGTCTCACTTTTTGTAACTACTTGACTTGCTTGTGTTTGTTGTGACTCTTTGCCAACTTCCTTTATTGCCTGATTCCAATCTTTAGTTCTAGCCTTAAAAAATCTTTCCGTAGTTTCAGTTAAGTTTTTTAGTAAGTGAAATCTATCAGCTACTTGTATCGCTTGAGGTGCGCCTTTGTTAGCCCCATCAATATAAGCACCTGCACGATCTCTACTTATTATTTCTATTTCTGGGTGTTCTTTGAGCCATTTAGCTAATGTTTCTGCAGTGCGGTCTGCTAGTAGTGCTATTGGTCTATGGCTTTCTAAATCTACTAAAATTGTCCCATATTTTTGCCCTTTTCTTTTTGCCCAATCATCTACTCCAAGCACTCTCACAGGCTTTATCTCTTCTGTAGTAAAAGCTCTAATCCTTCTTAATAACGTATCTGGACTAACTATAATACTTAATCTCTTTGCTAAACTTGTTCCTGCTTCTCCTCCATTGGCTAATCCTATATATGATATTATTTGGTTTAGTCTCTGACTAAAACGCCCATACCTTGATACTGCTTCTACTCTTTCACAAAATATTCTTTGCTCACATCTTTGATTCAAACAGAAAAACTTTCTTACTTGAAGTATTAAGTATACTACTAGCCCAAAACACGGTAAATCCTTTATTATTCGCCTATAATTGCTATGCACTTGACTTGTTTTTTCTCCACATTTTGGACATTCTACTTTTGTCGCTATTGTACTTACTCTTAATTCTAATCCCTTATCAACCTCTTTCATTTCTTCCAATTTTAAGCCTTTTGGCACTACTGTGCTTTTTTCCATTTTTCCCTCTTTCAATTATTGTACTTTACTTGCTAGAGGGTATTATTACCTGTTTTTCCTTTTATCACCAAATCTGAGGATGAACCAGAAAAGTAGCGGCTATCGGGCTTATGAATTTCAGGATCATACTTTGTTGTAGGGTCAATTTTACGCAAACAATGTATGCTAGTATTTCTACAAGTAGAGCGACCATCACCTCGTCTCCATTCTCCAATACAGGTATATCCAATTCTAGTATCATTACACTTTTTGCCAAGGGGTGCAGTTACACTAGCCGCCAAATAGTCAGCAAAACCTTCAGCTATTGCCCCTGATTCTCCTACTTTACCAAATCCTGGTATTTGATAATCCTGAATCGCATGACCATATTCATGAACAATTATTTCTGCATCATTGCCTCCGCCTATTTTATGGTTATCAATATCAACTTCACTATTAAAAAACAAAATCCCATTGGAATAATGAGATGTACTATTAGCGTTGGCATCATAGGTAATTGGTTTTTTGTTTAAGATTTCAAAACCTAGCTTTTGTATATAACGCTGAGTATAATCAATGTAGTAATAAATCATTAGTTCTGCAAAACCATTTTTACCATAAGGAATATTTATAAAATCACTATCAATTGGTATGCGACAAATTGTCTTTTCACTAGAAGCATACTGTCCATCTAAATAACCTGAATTATTTAATCCATTTAAGGGTAAGTTCCTGTAAATTTCAGATATTCTACTTTCATCTAACAATTGTAGGTTTATGTCAACACACAAGTTGCAGCAATAGGATTTACATTAAATATTCTGGCTTTTCTTTCAATATAGTATTTATTAATATCACAAGGATTACCTAAACATAGCTTATTTTGAGCATCAATAAATACTTCCCAAGTGTTCTTGTATGTATAAATAACAAAACGCCAAGAAAGTTTAATTTCCTTGTTAAATAAAATAGATTACAAGTTCACTTTTAATATCATCTTTCATTTTATTAAAGTTAACCCTTTTTTTCACATTAAGTATTGCCTTAGCAACAGCTTTAGCTTTATTTTTTTCTTGCTCAATTTTAGAAATAATGGAATCTAACTTAATGTTAGGTAAATAAGTATTACTAACTGCTATAATTTCTGCATTCTCATTAAAACTAACTCCTACTCGCCCACCGTAAGCAATAGAAATCTTAATATCTTCAAGTAGTTTTATACCTCTGTTCAAACACGAAATGTTTTCCAACTGGGAGTCAGTACCGCATTTATCAACTACTGTTAAATCTTCAAGGTTATCTCTAAACTTAAAAGATCTTTATTTTTAGAGAAACTTTCTTGCATTTTCTTCAGAAGCAACATCAAATTTATCAAGTTTTCCAAAAACTGCTGTTGGTGTTCCTGTTGATGGATGCCAATGTATAGCAAGTTCTTCTTTGTTATGCTCGCTCTTAAACTTTTCTAAATACTTGCTTACTTCTTCGTCAGGTTCGCCTTCTACCGGCAAGTACATTTCATAAACAACAAATGGATCTTCTAAAAAGCTAAGGCTAAAAATTATGGTAAATATGCCTAAAATTATTAATCTTGAAATTAGAAATCCAGGCCGCTTTATAGCTTCTATGAAACGAGCAAACAAGTTGCTAGACATTTATAATGCCTCCTAAGTTTTTAAGTTTTGATTTGCTAAAGCTAAAACTTACTGTAATTAAATTAGAGATAATTATTTATTAATGTAAAGTTTTAGGCTTAAAGAATGGTTATTAGAAAAGACGCATTTTATCAGAAATTTTGTACAAATTAATTGATTAAATTAAAGCAAAATTACTAGCTATTTTGCTAAAAAATATAATCAGCTAATTTTGCTGTACTCGCTAAACATTTATTTTGTAATATCGGCAATTCTTAATTAGCTTAGTTAGCTTAATTACTCTAAAAATAAGGAAAATTTGTGGATATTCAACAACTTGCTAGTCAAAGTGCTACAACTATTTTAGAAGGCTTTCAAACTTTTACAGAAAAATTTAAAGAAATTACTCGCCGTGCCAAAAATAGGTTTGAAACTCGTAATACTTTTGGCTTTTATAATGACGCTACTGAACGCTTAGACCTCTATAGCAAGTCTGTTCAAGCTTTGGTAAAACTCTTATCAGAACTGCTTGGAAATGATGCTCAAGAAAAAGAAGTTTGGGTTGGAATAAAGAAAAATTACTCAGAGTTAATTACTAAGCGTGGTGACTTAGAAATTGCTGAAACTTTTTTTAATTCTGTCACTAGAAAATCTTTATTACAACTGGCGTAGACCCTAATATTGAATTTGTTGCTTCAGACTTTGACTTTCTCCCTATTTCACAAAAACCTATTTATTGCGTCTTTACGGTAAATGATGACCTAGCTAGCACTATTAAGGAAATATTAGGTAGCTATAACTTTAATATTTATTATGAAGATATTTTGCTAGATGTTAAATTAATGGTTGAAAGAATTAACCAAGAAATAGGCAAGAATATTGATAGAATAGAAGTATTAAAATCAGTCTTTTATCGTAATAAAAAAGCTTATATCATTGGTCGAATCTGCTATAAGGATGAATATATCCCACTTGCAATTGCTCTAATAAACAAAGAAGAAGGAATGATTGTTGATGCTATTCTGCTTACTCAAAATGAAGTAAGTATAATTTTTAGTTTTACTCGCTCTTATTTTCATGTTGATATTGAACAGCCCTTTGAAATGGTTAGTTTTTTAAAGTCTATTATGCCGTTAAAGCCTATTTCAGAGCTTTATATATCAATAGGTTACAATAAACATGGTAAAACTATCCTTTATCGTGACTTGCTTTGTCATTTGCAAACTTCTACAGATAAATTTGAGTTTGCCAAAGGTAAAAAAGGAATGGTTATGTCTGTTTTTACCCTTCCTTCTTATGATGTAGTGTTTAAGATTATTAAAGATAAAGCAGACTACCCTAAGAAAACTACTCGTAAGGATGTTTTAGATAAATATAACTTAGTTTTTACTCGTGACCGTGCTGGAAGGCTAGTTGATGCTCAGGAATTTGAACACTTAAAATTTGATAAAAGTCGCTTTAGCCAAGATCTACTAGATGAATTGCTTAAGGTTGCAGCACAGACTGTAATAGTAGAAGGTGAAAGTGTAGTAATCAAACACCTTTATACAGAAAGAAAATTATCTCCACTGAATATTTATGTTAAGGAAATGTCTTATGAAATGTCAGTAGAAGCAATTACAGATTATGGGAATGCTATCAAGGATTTAGTAGCAGCAAATATTTTTCCTGGCGATATATTGCTTAAAAATTTTGGAGTAACTCGACATGGTCGGGTAATTTTTTATGATTATGATGAGTTATGTTTAATCACAGAATGTAATTTTCGGGCTATTCCTGCGGCTAGAAATTATTTAGATGAACTAGATTCCGAGCCTTGGTATTATGTGGCGGAAAATGATATTTTTCCTGAAGAATTTAAGTCTTTTTTAGATTTAGATGGCAAGCTAAGAGAGTTTTTCTTAAAAATTCATGGTGATTTATTTGACGTAAAATTCTGGTCAGATTTACAAAATAGACTTAATGCTGGCGAAATTCCAGACATTTTCCCATATCAGCTTAGTCGCAGATTAAGACAAGCAGATTAAATAAGTACCGTTAAGGAAGTGTTATGCAAATTAATTTTCATATTGTGCTAGCAAAATCTTTTTTAGAAAAAATTGGCAACTTACAAACTTTTTGTAACGACTTTGGGTTTGATGTTAGTTTTGATTCTGTAAGTTTGCAACAAAACTTATCACGCCAAAAAACTCTACTAAATGTTGAATATCGCAGCAAAATAACTAGTGCAGAAGTTCGTTTAGCGACAATTTCAGATGTTAAAGATGTTTGTGATGATATTTGCAGCCATCTCAGCGAAGAATATGACAGCACGATTAATATTAATTTTAATGGTAATGATTTAGCGGCTATTTACATTGTAGTTGCAGTATTAACAAAAATGAGCAATGGTATTTTATATATAGAACAGGATGGGGTTATTCTTAAAGGTGATGAAGCAATAAAAAACGCTAAGGGCTGGGACAACATAAAATAATGAGTTTGGGTCAAAATGAATTATTGTTCAGCCTTACATTTTGCGTACTACCCGAATTAGTGCAGATATAATCTAAGACCTTAAAAGCTTGATAGTTAAAGGTTTAAGACATTTAGCTATTATTCCTAAATACTTCAATCTAAGTTTGTTGGAACAATTTCTTCATCTGATTGAGAAAAGATCAAAGATAAAACAAATGCTACTATTATTGTCATAATGGCAGAAATACGAATCATTAAAGCTATTTTATTTGTTTGACCAAGTAAATTTAGCTCTGAAAGCATATAGTTCCAGTCATGAAGACGATCACCATTTCCAATCAAAGGTAGTTGCATTACTACAGCATCAGCCGAATAAATAGAAATATTTAATAAATTATGTCCAACCCAAAATAAAACTATTGCACCAGAAAATTTTTGGTTATTCCAGAAAAAATATCCTACAAACAAGATTGGCATAATAAGTTGCATTAAAGTTCCACCTAAAATGCTCATAAACTCGCCTAAAATACCAAATAGTGGATGCCCTGCTTCATGAATTAGTACATTAACACCATCTAATAAACGCCATTGATAAGGAAATAGTAGACACCAGAAAAAATATAAGCCTACTATTAATGTTACAACAACTTTGTTATTAAACTTAAACATTGCTTCTCCTTATAATACTTAAGAGATTTCATTTAATTAAGTTATAAAATACTAAAAATTAACTAAAGATATTTGTACCATAAAAGTAACTAAAAATATTATTCCTGAGCCAAGAAAAACAAAAGGATAAATTAGCCGCAAAATGCGACTATTCCAATTTGGTCAAGTACCACATAAATTTTCTTTTAATGATTTATTTGAACCTGTCACCCAACGTTTATTTAGGCCATATAGTTTTAATATGCCAAATGTAGTTAAAAATAAACCACCTAGTAAAGTTATTAGTGAGCCTACTATTTCCATAAAAATTAACTTCCTAACTTATTAAAAATTATTTTCTGCTAATGCTTCTGTGTGTGCAAGAGCAATTTTTCCTAGTCTTTGTAAGTTGTAACCCCCTTCAAGCACAGAAACAATTCTGCCATGTCCAGAGTCCGCAGCTAGTTGCTTTAATCGTGTAGTTAGCCAGGCAAAATCTTCATTTTCAAGCATTAAGCCGCCTAAAGGATCTTCTCTATGAGAGTCAAAACCAGCAGAGATTAAAATTAAATCTGGTTTAGTTTTTTGTAAAATGGTTTTTAATGCTATGTCAAAAACTTCTCGATAATTTTTAGCTGAAGTGCCTGCCGATAAAGGAACATTTAGCGTATAGCCTTGACCTTGATTAGTTCCTGTTTCAGAAGTTCTTCCTGTACCTGGATAATGTGGATGTTGATGTAAGGAAAGATAAAAAACTGAGTTATCATCATAAAAAATATCTTGAGTACCATTACCATGGTGAACATCCCAATCTACAATTAAAACTTGCTCTAAATTATGTTTTTGTTGAGCATACCGCGCCCCAACAGCAACATTATTAAATAAACAAAAACCCATTGCTCTTTCTGCTGTGGCATGATGGCCAGGAGGACGAACTATAACAAAAGCATTGCTAGCTTGATTGCTCATAACTGTATCAATAGCCGTTAATACTCCGCCTGATGCTAGTAATGATACGGCGAAAGAATCCTGGCTAATTACTGTATCAGCGTCTAAAGCTCCTAAGCCTTTTTTACAAGCCGTTTGAACTAAATCATAATGTTCTGAGGTGTGACAGCGTAAAATATCTGTATTTTGAGCAACTTGAGGAGATAGCCAAATATAATGAGTAGCATCTACTTTCTTAATTTCTTGAGCAATTAATGATGCCCGCTCTGGTCGCTCTGGATGTGCGCCTGTTTCATGTTTAAGATAATCTGAGTGATAAATAATTGCTGTAGTCATAAAACCTCTAAATTTAACTATTTTTTAGGTTGATTAAATTATTTAATTTAGCATAGTTATAAAATACTTAGGAAAAACAAATGCGAGTAATAGCAGGACTTTACAAAGGCCATAGCCTAAAAACTCTTGCTGGTTTGGATGTACGCCCAACATCTGACCGGCTAAGGGAAACTTTATTTAATATTTTAGCTCCTAAAATTGCAAATACCCGTTTTTTAGATATTTGTGCAGGCTCAGGAGCAGTAGCAATTGAAGCCCTTAGCCGAGGAGCAAGTTTTGCACTGTTAATAGAAGTTTCTAAACAGGCAACAAAAGTTATTCAAGATAATATCACTCATTGTAAAATCCCTTCAAATTACATACAAATAACTACTAGTGATGCTTTAAGCTCTCTTAAAAAACTTGAGAAAAATAATGCTCTCTTTGATATTGTTTACTTTGACCCTCCTTATAAATCATCTATCTATTTACCTGTATTGCAATATTTAGGAGAGGTCACATTTTTATCAGACACATCTATTGTTATTGTTGAACATCATAGTAAATTTATTTTACCTGAGATAATTGGGCAACTTAATTGTTACAGAAGGTTAAAACAAGGGGAAACAGAGCTTAGTTTTTATGAAGTTACTAAATACAGCGTAAACTAAGTAATGTAGCAATTTTATATTCTTAACTCTTAAGCCCCAACGGGGCGAAATAACTGTAGTCTAGGGCGCAAGCCCTAGGACATAATAGTTAAGTATTTTTAAGCCCAAACGGGGCGAAAGAGTCTTTTCTTGCTATTAAAAAACTATGCCCGCCCCGTTGGGGCTTCCGAGAATATTACATTATCATACGTAGTGCTTACACCCTAAGCTACAAATATGCCGCCCCGTTGGGGCTTTAAGAGATAAAACATCAGAAAACTTTGTTTACAGTTTACTAAATAAAATACTTAAAAGAAATTAACAGCTTCATACTAAAGTAATAATCTTTAATTTTTAATAAGGTTTAATATTTTTCAAATACAATTCTTTGTTTTTTATTAAAATCAATAAATAATATAAAGTTTCATCAAAATTATTAATTAAGCTATAATCAAAACCTCAAAAACTAAAAACCATAATTTTTAGTTAACTTGATTGTCAGCTACCAATACCAACTCACAATTTACTAAACAGGATAATTTTATGAGGGTGTGTCCTAAATGTTTTATTTGTTATGATGACAGTGACATAATGTGTCCAACAGATAATGAGTATTTGGAAACTGCTTGGCCTGCTTCACGACTAATAGCTAATAAATATTTATTAAAGTCCATGTTTGCTAAAGGTGGTATGGGAGTAATATATCGAGCAATTCAAACAGAGCTTAATCGAGAAGTAGCAGTTAAAATCCTTTCTCCTCAATTACTTTCTAACGAAAAGATTCTTAAGCAATTTCGTAGAGAAGCCTTAGCCGTTGCTCGTTTGGATCATATTAACATTGTGCCGGTTTATGATTACGGAACATTACCAGATAATTTTGGAGCTTATCTAGTAATGCGACTAGTTCAAGGTAAACCTTTATCAGAAGAGATTGAAGATGTTGGCGCACTTCCATTAGAAAGAGCGTTGCATATTATGAAGCAAATATGTGAAGGAGTTTCCGCAGCGCATGCACAAAAAGTCATTCATTGTGACTTAAAACCTGACAATATTTTGATAGAAAATTGTGGTACATCTCGTGAAAGAGTCCAATTAGTAGATTTTGGTATTGCAAAATTAAAGGAGTTAACCATTGATGGAACAGCTAATTCAGCTATAACTGATAGCGCGATAGGTACACCACAATATATGTCTCCAGAACAATGCTGTGGTGAACCCTTAACAATACATACTGATATTTATAGTTTAGGAATTATTTTTTTTGAGATGATTACAGGACGAGTCCCTTTTAATAGTTTTGTAGCTGTAGACGTAGCTCAACATCATGTTCGTACTCCTCCCCCTCCTCCATCCCGTTTTCAATTTGGACTACCAACAGCTTTAGATTACGCAGTACTACGAGCCTTAGCTAAACGTCCTTCTGGACGACCAGATTCAGCAGAAAAATTTTTTGAAGAACTGCTTTCTGCTTCAGGAATAACACTACAACCAATTAATACAGAGCTTTCTATTACTGCATCTGCCTCAACAGGTCTTTTAACAGGTGCTTATAATACTTCTAATTCAAATATCATAGAAAATAGGCTTGAC
The DNA here is from genome assembly GCA_016713405.1 of Blastocatellia bacterium. NCBI lineage: Bacteria > Pseudomonadati > Acidobacteriota > Blastocatellia > Blastocatellia bacterium. The sequence goes on along the minus strand of JADJPF010000024.1, from coordinate 237,652 downwards.
TCTTCTTTTGACGTTCCAACTTTTGATATTCCAAAAGCTAATATGCCTTTAGTAAACATACCTGAAAAAATAGAAAACTTAGAAAATATTAAAGATAAAAATACTAGATCTGCTAAAAATGTAACGGCTCAAGTAGTAGATAACAAAACAAACCCTTTTGTACCCTTTAAAACAGAGTCTAAAACTTTACAAAATGAGTATTTTTTTCCTGAACTTATGATTTTAATTATAAGTAGTAACACTGATACAACTATCGAAGAAATATTACAAGAATTTGGTTGTACAGTAATTAGCACTAATAGCACTGAGGAAGCTTGGGAATGTTTAGAGAAATACTATTTTAACTTAGTAATTACTGAAGTTTTAGCACCTAAAATTAATGGTTGGCAACTCTTTGCCGCATCTCAAGATTTAGCAGAAACACCTGTTTTTATTTTTATTACCAATAAACCAAATAATGAAGATTGTTTACAAGCTTTGGAACAAGGTGTTGAAGATTATTGGGGAGGCCCATTATCTTTTGCAGAGTTACAAATTAGATTAAGAAGATTACTCCAAAGAATTAGTAAAGATATTCAGTCATAATTACTCTTTAAGAACCTCTTTTTGTGGAAAATACAGAATAATTTGTATTTTTTTACTCTAACACTAATATACAAAATAAAAGAATGGTGTCAAAAAAGCAGTTTATTTAAGACAAAGAAAACCATTTTTAATAATTCGCATCTTATTATCGGACTGTAACATATACTTTTAAGTTATATAATCTTATAGCCTTTATAGTAACCTTGATTTGATTAGGGACATAATTATATAATTTTGGGCTATAAACAGGGTTTTAATAAACTAATTTCTTAATTTAGTAAAAATTTTAATTTTAGGAGTTTAATTGCTATGGCAAAACCAAAAGGGATAGTAGTTTGGGCAGCTAGCGGGACATTAGTTCTAACACTAGCATTAATATTTTCATTAGTAAAAGTTTATGGAAATAAAGCCTCCAATGTTTATGGGAATGCCTCTGTAGGCATATTACCTCCTGCAAAAGAAGCTACTTTACCTGAACAAGTAGTTTCACCCATAACACTTTCTAATACTTTTCGTGAAATTGCAAAAGTAATGAAACCTACTGTAGTTAATATTAGTACAGTGCAAAAAGTTAAAGGTAGTAGTGGTTTTCCGCAAATTCCTGGATTTCAGTTTGATCTTCCTGGTGGGCCTCAATCTCCGCATCCATTTAAGCAAAGAGGAAATGGATCAGGAGTTTTAGTAACTCCTGATGGTTATATTTTGACTAATAACCATGTTGTGGGTCAAGCTGACAGCATTGAAGTTAAATTAGTTGATGGGCGTAAATATAAGGGCAAAGTTATTGGTAAAGATGAATTTACTGATTTGGCTGTAGTAAAAATTGATGTCAATAGTATGCCTTACGCTAGTTTGGGTGATTCTGATGTAATGGAACAAGGTGATTGGGTAGTAGCAATAGGTTCTCCTTTTGGGCTTGAACAAACCATTACAGCAGGAATTGTTAGTGCTAAAGGTCGTTATGTAGGTGGCAACTATAATGATTTTATTCAAACAGATGCTTCTATTAATCCAGGTAATTCTGGAGGCCCGTTAGTCAATATGAAGGGTCAAATTATTGGCATCAACACTATGATTTTCTCAGAATCTGGTGGCAACCAAGGCATTGGTTTTGCAATTCCCTCTAATTTAGTTCGATATGTTTATGAGCAACTAGTTAAAAATGGAAAAGTTACTCGTGGCTACTTAGGTGTAACAATCACAGAAGTTACACCAGAAAAAGCTAAAGGTTTAGGCTTAAACACAACTGAAGGTGCTTTGGTTAACGATGTACAACCTGATACACCAGCAGCTAAAGCAGGTATTCAAAGCGGAGATTTAATTGTTAGTTTTGATGGCAAACCTGTAAAAGACCAACATGAGCTTACAAATACTGTTGCAAAAACTCCTGTAGGCAAAAAAGCAGAAGTTAAATTTATCCGGGATGGAAAAATGCAAACTGCTACCATAGAAACAGCTGAAAGAAAAATAGGTGTAAATGGCCGAGAAATTGACCCGGAAGAAAATTCTGAAAATGAAGAAGAAAGTAGCGGGAAATTAGGAATTTCTGCATCTACTCTCAATGCTGAGCAAGCAGCAGACTTAAAGATTAAAAGTGGTGTTATAGTTGATAAAGTCGTCCCTGCTAGCCCTGCCGCAGAAGTAGGTATACAAAAAGGTGATGTGATTCACCAAATCAACCGCCAACCTATTAAATCTGCTGCTGATCTTGCTAGTGTAATGAAATCCATTAAGGAAGGTGACACAGTTATTATTCAAGTTGAACGTAAAGGTCAAGGAATCAATTTCTTAACTGTAACAATTGAATAATTTAGCTTTATCCATCCCTACAGATTAACTCTCCATACAAACTAGAGCGTGTTTCCACACGTTCTAGTTTGCTACAAATACAAAATATCCTTTTCAACTTCTAACTTAACTATTTGAGCCAAATTGCTCAAATTTTAACTTCTAACTTTTGTCTAAGTATAAAATCAAATACTAGTCAATAGTTAATCTAACTTTAAGATAAATCAATAATTTAACATTTGGAGGAAAATTTTATTATGCAAATCAATATTAAATCCATTATTTCTACTATTGCTATTTTAATTGCTCTTTGTACGGGAGTGTTTGCTCAAGACAAAACGTCTACACCAGCAAATGACGAAAAAGCTACTACAATAGAAACTTCTAAAACTAGAGCAGAATATCTACCAGCTAATGTAGAAAAAGCCCAACAAGCCTTAAAAGCTAAGGGTTTATACAAAGGCAATATAACTGGCAAAGTTGATACTGATACAAAAACAGCAATTAAAACTTTTCAAGAACAAAACAACCTAAATCCTACAGGCCATCTAAATAAAGATACTCGTAAAAAATTAGGTATTGAAGAAGTTAGCACTATAGAAAAATCAAAAAGTTCTAAGAAAAGTAAAGAAACTATTAGTAAAGACACTGCTAAGTAATGACTTATAAACTATCAATATCATAATCTCTCTTACGCCAATTCACTAACCAAAAACTAATATACTTACTTAAATTATAAAGTTATATTAGTTTTTGGTTTTTCTCTTTTCTGCTAGCTTTACATCAACTTTTCCTACTTACTTAAGCTAAACGGTTGCTATAAAATAGTCTGTTCTGAGTATCGCAAATAAATCTTATCAACCGAGGTAAAGCATGAAAAAATTTTTTCTTGCCCTATTATTAATACTTAGTTTTAGTGCCATAAGTTATTCACAATCCTTAGAAGTTAAAACACATAACTTAAAAAATGGCATGAAAATTTTAGTCCATGAAGATCATTCTATTCCCAATGCAGCTATGTATACTTTTTATCGTATAGGCTCACGTAATGAAAGGCCAGGAACAACGGGGCTTTCACATTTCTTTGAACATATGATGTTTAATGGAGCCAAAAAATATGGCCCAGGTGAATTTGACCGTGTGATGGAAGCTAATGGAGGCACAAATAATGCCTATACTAGCCGTAACTTAACAGTTTATCAGGATTGGTTTCCTGTCTCACAATTAGAATTAATATTTGATTTAGAAGCTGACCGAATAGCAAGTTTAAGTATTGATCCTAAAATAGTAGAGTCTGAACGAGGTGTTGTCTATTCTGAACGTCGTAATTCTGTGGAAAGCAATAATTTAGCTATTTTAGATGAACAACTTTGGGCAACTGCCTACACTGCCCATCCTTATCAATGGCCTGTAGTTGGTTGGCCTTCAGACATTGAAAGTTGGTCATTACAAGATTTACAAAAGCATTTTGAATCTGGTTATTCTCCCTCAAACGCTACACTTGTAGTAACAGGCAATGTAGCATTTGATGAAGTAGTTAAATTAGCAGAAAAATATTTAGAACCAATTAAAGCTCATGAGCCTCCAGCCAAAGTTACTACTAGTGAGCCAGAACAGTTAGGAGAACGTCGAAGTCGTGTAGAAAAGTTGGCTCAAGTGCCTGCTATCGCTATTGCTTATCATGTTTCTGCTACTAACAGTCCAGAGTATTACCCAATAAAAGTATTAGAAAATATTCTTTTTATAGGTCAAAGCTCACGTCTTTATAAACGTTTAGTTGATCAAGATGAGTTAGTGCTTTCAATTGAAGGTGGAACAGACTTTGACATTGACCCAACTCTATTTACTTTTTATGCACAAATTCAACCTGGCATTGAAACAGAAAAAATGGAAAAAGCCCTTTATGAAGAATTAGAAAAAATCAAAACCCAAGGAATCACCGAAGAAGAACTAAAAAAAGGCTAAAAATATTCTTTTAGTTAATTTTTATGCCAGATTAAAAACCATTGCTGGTAAAGCTAACACTATTGGAACTTATGAAGTTTTTTTTGGTGATTACAAAAAATTACTCTCTGCTCCAGATGATTTTGCTAAAGTGACTGTTGAGGATGTTAAAAAATAGCTCAAAAATATTTCACTTCTCGTAATCGTACAGTTATTACTTTAGTTCCTGTTTCCGAACAATCTCAACAAGCTCAAGAAAATAAAAACTAATACATTTAGGAGAAAAGGTGATGAAATACTTTATTTTATTATTATTAACATTCTTATTACTTATAGGTTCTGCCACTGCTCAAACATCTGCTACTAACTCACTAAAACTACCTCCATATAAAAAACTTAAGCTTGATAACGGTATGACAATACTTTTAATGGAACATCATGAAGTTCCTTTTATTAGTTTTAATATGCGTATTCGCGCTGGTAGCGTTCTTGACCCAAGTGGAAAAGAAGGTTTAGCTGACATAACGGCTGAATTGTTAAGAAAAGGGACTAAAAATCGTAGTTCTGACAAAATTGCTAGTGAACTTGATGGAGTAGGAGCATCTTTGTTTTTTTCTGCTCAACACGATTTTTCCTTTGCTCAATCTGAGGTATTAAAAAAGATCTAGATTTATTGTTAGATGTTTTTACTGATATCCTAACCAATCCAAGTTTTCCACAATCAGAAGTTGAGAAACTACAAAAATTATCCATCAGTAACATTAAAGAAGCTAAAGATGATGCCCAATCAGCAATAAGGCGTTACTATAATGCTTACTTATTTGGTAATCATCCTTATGCTAGACCTGTTAGCGGGGATGAAAAATCTTTAGCTAACATTAATCGTGAAGATATAGTTAAGTTTTACGACAATTATTATGCTCCAACTAATATTATTTTAGCTGTAGTAGGTGATTTTGCTAGTGCGGAAATGGAAAAAACTTTAACTAATCGTTTTAGTGGATGGAATAAAAAAGCTACTACACCAATCAAACTAGTTGAACCTACTTCAGTTAAAGGAAAAAAACTACTTCTAATTGATAAGCCTGATACAACACAAACATTTTTCCTTATAGGTAACACAGGTATTTCTCGAAATAATCCTGATCGTGTTGGAGTAGAAATTGTTAACACTCTTTTTGGAGTGCGGTTTACCTCACTGTTAAATTCTGAACTTAGAATTAGAACAGGTCTTACCTATGGTGCAAGATCTTCATTTAGTCAAAATATAGTTAGTGGGCCTTTTACAATCTCTACTTTTACTCAAAATGCCACAACAGAGCAAGCCATTGATTTAGCATTAGAAATTCTTAATCGCCTTCATCAAAAAGGTATAACTGAAGAGCAGTTAAAATCTACAAAAAGCTATATTAAAGGTCAATTTGCTCCTGACACTTTAGAAAGTGGAGATCAGTTAGCAGAAGTTTTAATAGATTTAGAATTTTTTGGCTTAGATGAAAAAGAAATTAATGAGTTTTTCGCCAAAATTGATGCTTTTACCCTAACAGATGCACAGCGAATTATTAAAGAATACTTCCCTAAAGAAAATCTAGTTTTTGTTTTAATTGGTAAAAGCGAAGAAATCTCTAACATTGTTAAAAAATATGCTTCTCAAATAGATACTAAAAAAATTAGTGAAGAAGGTTTTAAGTAGTATCTAAATTTTAACTAAAGGAGTTTTATTAGTGGCGATCCAAGATATTTTACAATTAGGAAATCCTATTTTGTGGCAAAAATCTAGTCCGATTATTGATATTAACTCTAGCCAAACAAAAAATTTAATTAGAGATCTTAGAGATACATTAGCAAATTTTCATGATGTTAAAGGATTTGGCCGTGCTATTGCCGCACCTCAAATTGGAGTTCTTAAACAAATGATTTTTGTTAATATAAGTGGTTTTTCTGCTCCACTTATTAATCCTATAATTACTTGGGCAAGTGATGAAAAATTTGAGCTTTGGGATGATTGTTTTAGTTTCCCTGAGCTAATGGTGCGCGTTTCAAGATCAATTAAAATTAAAGTAGATTATCAAGATAATGAAAACTTAAAAAATACTTTAATAGCAGAAAATGATTTTGCCGAACTCTTACAACATGAAATAGACCACTTAAATGGAGTTTTAGCCTTAGATCGGGCTATTTCTCCACAAGCTTTTTCTACTCGTAATGAATGGTTAAAACAAAAGTTTGATACTTAGGTATATATTTGAAGCTAAAAAGCTTCTAAGTTTTCTTTACCTTAAACTTTTGGTTATGTTATGTTCTATTTCAATAACTTTAATTGTCACTTAACTGCTAAGTTACAAATTTTGTTAATTATCGGCTGACATCTTTTGTCATTTAATCTAAAAACAAAAAGATCTTAAAAACTTAAGTTATAGATAATATTGGACTAAAAAAAAAATTTTTGGTCACTAATCAATGGCACAAAGGTTGCCTATATATTTAGCAGAAATAAGTTAACATCATTAAATCCGGTCTAACACTATAATCCTTAAGGAGAGATATACATGAAAAAATAACAAAGGTTTTTCACTCATCGAATTATTAATCGTGGTCGTAATCATTGGTATCATCGCAGCTATCGCAGTACCTAATCTATTAGCTTCCCGTCGTTCTGCTAACGGTGCATCAGCCGTAGAAGCAATGAGATTATTCCACTCAGTAGAAGCTACCTATCAAGCTGGCGTTGGTAATGGTGCATTTGGAAGCGCATCAGATTTATTCAATCAACAATTAATTGATGATTCATTAGCAGCAGCAGCTAGTGCTACTGGTACTTCAGTTGCTTCAGGAACAGCAAAATCTGGTTACAATTATACTGTTAATACAACAGCACCTTCTGCTTCATCCTTAGCAGATTTTAACGTAACAGGTACACCTTCTGCTACTAGCGGAATTGGTAGAACTGGCGATCGTACATTCTTCGTAGACGCTACTGGCGTTATTCGTGGTACTACCACTGCTACCGCAATGGCTAATTCTATGTCTACCCCAATTGGTAACTAATTCATTTTATTAGTGATTCTCTAAAAAGCTACGGACTTAAATCTCTAGCTTTTTTATTGTCTTTATATAACGTTATATACATTAAAATAATCTTTCTCTCCCACCAAGTTTTCCAAACAATTATTAAAATAATTAGCTTTTTCTTTTACTATCTATTTATTTATCTATTCAATAAAAACAATATTAATTGTTGAAAAATTAGTTTCTAATTGTTTTCTCTCTTCAGGCTTTTTACTTTTTATTTTATCCATATCTTTTCTTTCTTTTAGTTCATCAACTAAAACAGACCTTTGTCTAGTATTTTCTTTTATTACTTTGCCCACTTTTCTAACAGCTACTAAAGTATTTTCTAAATTGCTAGTTGGTACTTGAATTAAAATAGATGTAATTTTATTATCTGTTACTTTAAGTGTAATATTTCCTTTTTGAGCTTCAGCAATTTGAGTTAATTGTGTTCTAACAACTTGTAAATCTTTTGTTGAAATAGTAATTTCTGTATGTTTAGATGTTTGTCTATTCTCTTCTTCCACTTTTTCAGCAACTTTAGCTGGTGTTTCGGCTCGTCGTGGTTGCGCCATAGATGCTGGTGCAGACATACCAAGATTAGAACTACTTTTACTTGTGTCTGCTTTTTCAGTTTTTTGTATAGAGTTTCCTGGCCTTGCTCCACTTTTTCCTTTAGCTATTTCTGGCCTTGATTGGTTTGGTTGAACTGTTAAATCTCTGCTTTTGTCTTTACTATCTTCTTTTGCAGTAACCTCAACAACTTCAGAAGTGTTTGACTCATTAGAAATATTCTTAGCTTCTTGTTCAGTTAAAACTTTTTTGTCAGCAAAATTATTTTTTGCTAAGTCATCTTGTTCTTTACTCTCAGAAGGTTTCATCTCAACTTTTGAATTACTTACTGCTTTAGGATTGTCACTTGGTGGAGGTGGTGGAGGTGGCGAGGGTTGATTATCTTTTGCACCAAGTACCCCTCCAACTATTGCACTACTATCTAAATTACTAACTTTTCCTGCTAATGCTCCTTCTGTTTCTCCTGCTGAAGCATTTATTTGAGGTTTTGCCAAAGGTTCTGAAGTTGTGAGGGCTTTAGTAGCAATAGAGTTTTCTTTATTTTCTACTATTGGAACTTCAGCCGCAGGAGCCGTAACAGGAACATTTTTAGTCATGTCTTGATTTAAGGATTTTTCCTGTACTGATGTAGCAGAACTTTTTTCTTGCTCAGAATAAAGAGTTATTCTTCCTTCTTTTACCCCACTAATATTAAATGCTACAACTATTAATGTAGCGGCTGTTGCAGTAGCTAAGATCGGAGCTTTATACCTAAAGAAAAATTCATATGTAGAAAGTAAAAAATTAGTAAAGGGATTGGTTTGTTTCTTAGCAGACTGAGAAGCAACTTTAGCAAGCAATTCTTGTCCTGTAGGTAGATTAGGTATTGGAATATCACAACTTTTCATCAAGCTAGACAAATCTTTAAGATCATTAATCATTTGGCTACAATCTTTACAAGTCTGTAGATGTGTTTGTACTTCACTACGACGAGTTAATTGTAACTCATTATCTAGGAATGCTTGTAAATCTTCTATAATTAAGTCGCAGTTCATAAATTTAATTCCTATCGTAATATCTTGCTATTAAGTCTGCTTGCCTAAGTTCTAATATTATCTGATACTCCTGATGATAGTCCGACATTTGGAGGTTTTCGCACTTGTTCAGGAGTATTAGAAAGCATTGGTTCCAATAATTTTTTTAACTCTACTTTACCTCTAAAAATTCTTGATTTTACAGTACCAATAGGTATTTCTAATATTGCTGAAATCTCCTCATAACTTAATTCTTCATACTCACGTAAAATTATGGGTTCACGATATTCTATTTCTACCATCATTAAAGCACGTTGAACTTTTATCTGTAGTTCTTGTTGTTCTAGAGATGTAGCAGGAGAAGAATTTGGTGCTGCAACCTTAGAAACTCGTTCTGCATTTGCTTCATTATCAGCATCCACCATAACTTTATACTCACTACGTCGAATTTCAGAGATAGCACGATTATGAGCAATACGATAAAGATAAGTCTTAAAAGATGATTCTTGTCGCCATTCTCTACAATGTTCAATTATCGCTACAAAAACTTCTTGTGTAATATCTTCTGCTCGTGCTTGATTTCCTAGTCTACGATAAAGAAAACGATAGATAGCCAATTTGTACCGTTCATAAATGGTGACAAATGCTGTCTCATTTCCTGTTTGGAACTGCTGCATGAGTTCCTCATCGGATTTACTCATCCACGTGCCTCCGTGTAAAAGTATAATCTCAACACTAAAACTTTGGTTCCCAACAATATACTTGTTTCTCTAAATAAAATACCAATAAATTCTATAGATAACAAACTTTAAGGGACATAGAAATAACATATTGTATTTCTATGTCCCTATTTTTAACTGGAAAATCTAGGAAAAGTTCTTATTTATCTACAGCAATATCTAATTCTTCAGCACATTTATAAAGAGCTAACCCTAAAATACAAGAAATTACTAAACTAAAATAAAAGGTAAAAATGGCTGCTACAGTTTCATAAACTGCCATACCAAAAAATGGTATTGCTACTATAGGAGCCATAAGTATAAATATTCCTATTTTTATTGTACTACCAGCAATAAACATAGCTGCATACATTAAAAAAGCTTTAACATAAACCATACCCATTCTACGCATAGTGTCTATTCCCACTATAGGATTAACAACCGACCAGAAATCTTGAGTAAATCCTGCAATTGTTATTGCCATTGGATAATAGAAAAAAGCCCAAAGTAGCCCTAAACCAATAACTAAAATAAATATTAAACCAGCACCTACCACTTGTCTTAAGTAATTATTATTAAATTGTTCACTAAGATCTACAGTTTCTTCTTTCTGTTCTCTTTCTTCTTTTTCTAAAGATCTGACTCCAATATCTCGTGTTGGCTCTAATTTTTGTAGTTTTTTGGCAGTTTCTAAATCACGTTCTGCATCATTACCATCAATTAGCCCTTTAATATCTTCTTGGCTAAGAACTTCTTCTTCAGGAACATAGGCAGGCTCTTTAGGGGCAAAAAAACCACCTACTGAAGACAAAGCAAAAAACAAAACCACTACAGGTAAAACACTAACAATGCTTACTCCTATACTTAAAAGCAAAGGCTTAATTACATCATCAAAAAAGGAAAACGCGCTAAAGTCTGGCATAAAGTTACGTTCCATACGTCCCATTGCTACTTGCCTAATAGTTAAAGACATACACCCAAAAAGAAAAACTGTTGCCATAACTGTTGCCATAAAAGAACCAAAACCTATTTGACTACCTAAAACAAGAAAAGCATAAGTAATTGCACCAGATATTAAGGAAATTAAGTGTTGAAAGGGATATTTAGCAGCTTTAACAAATTCATCTACTCCAAAATCTTTTCCTTGCCCATAATAATTTACTGTTTGAGCTACTGCGGTAGCTTTTTCTGCTATATCAGAAACTTTATTACACATATCACCACAAGCAGTACAAATTGCCATACTTCCCATCTTTTTAGGACAATCCTGACAAAACATAGCACTGCAAACACGACAAACAAATTTAGCAGGTACTTGAGGGTGATTTCGGCAAACTCCTGTTGCCATTGGCATAGCGGCAGCAGGATTAAAAACTGGTATGGGAGAAGGAGGAGCTAATGGAGCAGTCATTGGCGTTATTGGCGTTATTGGAGCAGAAACAGAATTATTATAAGAATTATTGCTAGGAAAATTAGGAGGGTTAGGAGATGTTAAATTATTAGTTTGATTTGGTTGTGTTGATGGTGTTTTTGCTACACTAGGCGGAATTGGCTGGCCTGCAAAAATAGCTCTAAGCATAGGGACACGATTAGCATCATTCCAAGCTAAGCTACCTTTTTTTACTTTATCTGTTGGCAAGATCCTACCTTCGGATGCCCATTCTTTTAATGTTTCTGTATCAGCCTCATAAACTTGATCATCAATCATTACTTGCCAAATCTCATTTTGTGTACTCATTAAACTTTTCTCCTATTTATTTTTGGTGGCTGATATTTTTATTGGCTGTTTGCAACAAAAAATATTAAAAAGTTCCATAACTTTATAGGACGAACTATTATATTACTGTCCATCTATTAATATTATTACATAATAGCTAGCCATTTGAGAAGTCTTTTTCGTCTATATTTTTCATTATATTTAATTTTATTTATTTACCGTCTATATCACTTTTATCATTTTCAACCATTTGCTTTATTGCAACTAGCGTTGACAGGCGATTTTAATCACTTCTATACTGTCCTGGCTATGCGAATACTAGCTATTGATTATGGAGAGAAAAGACTTGGTTTAGCTGTTAGCGATGAGCTAATGATGACAGCACGCCCATTAGTTACACTCTCACGAATACCAAAAGAAACAGCCTTAAATCAAATAAAACAATATGTTGAAGACTTAGAAGTTAATCAAATTATTGTAGGCTTACCGCTTAGGCTAGATGGAACAAAAGGAGATTCCGCAGCAAAAGTAGAAAAATTTGTTGCTCAACTTTCAGCTTCTTTATCTTGTCCAATAACTACTTGGGATGAACGGCTTACTTCTTATGAAGCAGAAGAAAGAATGAAAGAATTTGGACTAAGCTTAAAACAGCGACAAGCTAAAATTGATCAGTTTGCAGCATTAATAATTTTGGAAGACTATCTTTCTAATTTGCCTAAGTAAAAACTATAATGAAACGTTTATTAAAAACATCAGTTTTATCTATATTAATATTACTAGCAATAGCTAGTGCAATAGTCTTTTGGGGCTATAAACAACTAATAAAACCAAATAATCATAGTCAAGTAATAATCACTATTGAAGTAGGAATGAGCCGACGAGCAATTGTAGATTTGTTAGTAAAACAAGGGATTGTTAGTAGTAGCTGGCCCCTGTTGGTTTACTTAAGGTTAAATCCAGAAAAAAGTAAGTTACAAGCAGGTGATTATTTATTTGAGTCCCCAATTACCGCATTAGAAGTAATAGCTAAACTAAACCAAGGTTTGGTGGTTACTCAACAAATAACTATTCCTGAAGGTTATGATAAGTTTGACATAATCCAAGCTCTAACGGATGCTCAAATTGATAGTCAAAAAGAAATTGAAAAAGCTATTGCTAATATAGATTTAATAAAAGATTTAGACCCTGAAGCAAAAGATTTAGAAGGATATTTATTTCCTGATACTTACACCTACACTCGTCAACAAAAAGCACCTCAAATTATTGCTGCCATGGTAAAACGCTTTCGCCAAACTCTAACACCTGAACGTCAAGAACGTATCAAAGCAAGGGGAATGACTTTGCATCAAGTAATAACAATGGCATCTTTGGTAGAAAAAGAAGCAAAAATCAATGAGGAACGCCCAACTATTGCGGCTGTTTTTTATAATCGGCTTAAGCGCGAAATGAGATTAGATTGTGATCCTACTTTTATTTATGCAGCTAAAGTAGCTAAAGAATGGGATGGACAAGTAAATAATCCTATACACCGTAAACGTGAATCACCTTATAACACTTATTATATAACTGGGCTTCCTATTGGCCCGATCGCTTCATCTGGCCTGAAATCAATAGATGCAGCCCTTTATCCATCTGAGGTAGATTATTTATATTTTGTTGCTAATGGTGTGGATGGTCATCATAATTTTTCACGAACCGAATCCGAGCATTTAACAGCAGTTGCTGCTTACCGTCGACAAAAGAAACAACAAAATCAAGGTAATTAACTAAGGAAAATTTTAGTTAATTAAAAGCAATGGTTAAAAAATTTGCTGCAAAAGTAGTTAAATCGCTTTATAATCGAGCTACAAATAGAAAACATTAATCCTTAAGTATCTGCAAAAATAAATAATTATGGAAACTTCTGCCGCAAATATTCAAGATTTAGTAAAACGCTATAATGATTATGCTAGACGTTTTAAGATAATTTATGCCTTAAGCAAACATTATTTTGGTCTAGGTCTTCCATTAACTTCTGAAGAAAGTACCCCACCAGCAGACTTAAACCAAGTTTACGGTAAACTTAATTTATTAAGAAAATGATGGAGCAGCCAGACCCAAACCAAGTAACTTCTTTACTTACAGAAATAGATGGGTCATTAAATAGTATTTGGCGATGGTTTGAAGTAATTGACCGTAAACTCACCCCATTTTTGCTACGTAATTATTGTGAAAAAAATAAAGAGCTTCCTAATGAGCATTTACTTTTAATCTCCCAATTTTTGCTTAATAAAAGCGAAAGGCTAGAAGTAGACCAAGGAAAAGTAGATTATTTGCTTACACAATGTTTTTGTGTAGAAACTGATGGACTCCCTAGATTAAAAGTAACTTCTGAACAAAGCTTAAAAGATGAGATATTAAAGTTACTACCAGAATATTTAAGATATGACCACCCAAGTCTAACCACCACTTTAAGCCAATGTGATGCTTTTATTCGTGAACTTATGGGAGTTAACTCTTTTGATGACTTAATTTCTGGTGATTATATTAATAAAGGCCGCAAGCTAAAAAATTCTTTTGGTACACATTTTTATAATGCTAATGTGCTAGCCAAATGTGTCCAAGTAAATACAGTCCTAAGACAGAAATTTGCCCAACTCTACAAAATAGAAAATGAGAAAGTACGCCAATTTAGCCAACTTTTAATTAATACCGGCATGGACATGGTGCAAACAGGTCAAGGAAGCGAAATTACTGCTGAAGGAGCTATGGAATTTAGTTCTAAAAATGACCAAATGTTGCAGTCTGATTATGGGAATAACAGCGAGCGACTACGTACTTTTCTACATATTCGTGCAACTTTAGAAAAGACAATTTCATTTTATGGATTAGATCCTCAATATTCCTCAGAACAAAAAATAGACCGAGATGCCTTAAATGAACAAAGATTAGGTAATAAAATATCTGAGCGATGTAGCAAACTAAAACAATTACTTAGTGGAGTGCCTCAAAATCCTAATGCTTCTGTGCAAATACTTGAGCTAGAAAACTCCCGCCTAATAATTTCTTATTGGGAAAAAGAAGCATTACTAAATAGTAATAATCCTGATCCTGATATGCGTCTTACTAATGATCTTCTAGGGCGTTCTGCTGCAATTATGGCAGAAATAAATGAATCCTATATAACTTACCGTACAGCCCAAGCAAGTTCTCCACCTCACTTATTAGATACTCAGCTAATGACTGTAAATTATTTTATTATGCAAGCCCATCAAATGGCTGATGAACTAGAAAAATTAAGTAATTTTATGCAGCAAAAAGGAAAATTAGAAAAAGCTTGTGATTTATCTGCTACTCGGCATAAATTACTAGATACTTGTTGGAAAATTAAAGTCTAAACTATAGGAAAATATATGCCCCCAACTATAGAAGAATTACAACAACAATTAGACCGATTACATACTATTCTAGCAAGCAATCAAAGGTTTTGGCTAACTGGGATGATGATGGGAAATTTTATTCATGACTTAAACAACCCTCTTACTTCGGTTAATGGCAATGTTGAATTACTGCAAATTAATCCTATAATGGCTGATCCAAAAATTAAAAAACGTATTGATACTATAAACAATGGAGTTAAACGATTATCAGAAAAACTACGAGAATTACAGCTTTTTACTAAAACAACCTCATCTGAAACATTGATTAATATTAATGATTTAGTAAAAGAAGCTGTTCATGTTGCAGGATATTTACCTAAGCCGAATAAATTACCAATTACACTAAATTTAGATTCTAAACTCTTAACTTTTACTGGTAATGCCTACAAACTAGCCCAAGCACTATTAATGATTATAGATAATGCTTTAGATAGCATTACTTATATTACTAACCCAGAAATAAGCGTTAGCACTAGTCAAGATTTGGCAGGTAAAATATTAATTAAGATTACCAATAATGGTTCAATGATTTCTAAAGAATTAGAAGAAAAGATTTTTGAACCATTTTTTTCTACTAAAACCAATGCTTTAGGAATGGGTTTAACTGTAGCCCGCGAAATGATTTTATCTAATTTAGGTACTCTTACTTTTACTAGTAATGAAACGCAAACAGAATTTATTATAACTCTGCCAGTAAAATAGCTTGTGGCTACTGGGCTAAATATAAAGGATTAATACCTTTATCTAAGCTAAAAGTTGCTCCAACTGCTCCAACAACACAAGTTTTGCGACTGAGTGAAGCTTGTTGACGAATACGATAAACAGCCTCTAATCCTGTGCAATGCGCTCCAATAAAATTTTTAGTATTAAGTTCTTTTAATTTCTTTGCTGTCCAATCAAGTTCTTGATCTGTAGCAGCAAAAAGATGAAAGCCGCCTATTGCTGCTAGAATAGGTGCATTTTTGACTGACTTACATGCATGCTCTAATGTATTAATAATACCTGCATGACCACAGCCAGAAATTACTACTAATCCATCAACTGTATTAATTACTAGTGATAATTCTTCGGGAATATTATCATCAATAACCCCTGTGGGAGAGATAGTTTTCCCTGAGCCGCTAATATTTTTTTCTGGATAGATACGTGGAATTGTTCCTGTAACCCAAACACCTGGAGCAATTTCTGTTGGCTTCGTATGTTCAACAAAAGTTCCACCTAAAGCTTTATAGCTAGGTTTAAGTTCTAGCATATCATTAGCTTCTGTTCCAGATTTATTTGGTCTGCTCCAAAATATTCCTGCTCCTACATGTGCGCGAGAAAGTGCCTTAGGAGCTTCTTTCATATAAGCTTGTCTAAGCTCTAATAGTCCTCCTGTATGGTCTGAATGGTTATGACTTAAAATTATATCTTGAACATCTGCTAAATTTACATCTAGTTCACGAGCATTTTTTAACACTGTATCGGGTAATGCCCCTGTATCAAAAAGTATTTTGTAATTATCTGCTGTTACAATTGCAGCAAACCCCCATTCACCAATTCCAGAATCTGCTACCATAGTAGAAAGTATTTGTATATTAAGCTTTTTAACCATATGATCACTTTTGTCTTTTTTAGATGAGCTACAGACATTATTAGTAGTAAGAAATACAAATGTTAAAAGTAAAGTTAAATAAATAAGTTTCATACCACACCTTTTAGATAATTAATTGATATTATTAATAGTTAGGTTACTAGCAATTTTGAAAAAATAGCAACTTTTTGTTTATGATAGTTCAGCTAGTAAATAAATGGAATGTAGGTTTGATATATTTTCAAGTGATCTGCTATAACAATAAACTTATTCCATTCTTATTAATCAATTAAAATTTAATATAAATTGGAGAAAGCGACGGCTATGAGCAAATTTAACTTTCAAGGTTGGTATGAGCAAACTTTAGCTGAAAAGGCCAGATTAGAAGCAGAATTATCACGTGTTTCTAAACTTTCTGAAGTTTTATCTTCTTTATCTACAACAGATAGAACACGTCGCTTGCAACAAACCAGCGAACTTAGTTCTGTGTTTTTAGATAAAGAGTTTGAACAACTTTCTACATTAAATAAAAAAATTCAAGTATTGTATTTTCTAGTAGATACAATTCGCAGTCTTTCGGCAGAAAGTAATCTTACTAAACGCCAAAATTTAATTTTAGAACGTGCCGCTGAGCTTGTAGATGCTGATCAAGGCGCGCTTTTTCTAGTAGATTCAGCTAATAATAATTTGAAAATTAGAGTAAGAGATCAAGAAAGACTAGAAACTCAAGAATTCCCTTCAAATGTTGGGTTAGCAGGTTATGTTGCTTCTAGCGGTAGAACCGTTATGGTTTCAGATACTAGTAAAAATCAGCATTTCTACTCAGAAATTGATGAAAAACCCGTTTATAGAGTAAAAAATATGATTGCAACCCCTTTACGGGATGAATCAGGTAATATTATTGCTGTCATAGAAGTATTTAATAAAAATACTGGAAGCTTTTCTTCTGAAGATGAATATTTATTGCAAGCTTTTGCTGCTCAAGCTGCAACAGTTCTAAATGATAAAATTGATGATGACTCCTCTAGCTTTACTGTTAGCAAAACCATGTTACTAATTATGAAAGCTTTAGCTAGTGGTTTAGATACAGATAATTTACTACAGTCTTTAATGAAGAAAACTTCTCAAGTAATGAATGCTGATCGTAGTACACTTTTCTTAATCGATTTTAACACCAGAGAACTTTGGTCAAAAGTAGCTCAAGGAACAGGAATTAATGAAATTCGCTTTCCTATGGAGTTAGGTATTGCTGGTTATGTTGCTACTAAAGGTGAACTAGTAAATATTCCTGAAGCTTATGATGATGCTCGTTTTAATAAAGATATTGATATTAAAACAGGTTATAGAACTAAAACTATTCTTTGCGCCCCTATTAGAAATGATGTAGGAAAAATTATTGGTGTTCTGCAAGTCTTAAATAAAACTGAAGGTACTTTTGATGACAAAGATGAGCGTCTTATAGGAGCTTTTACTACACAAGTAGGAAAAGTTTTAAAGAGTGCGCAATTTTTAATCAACTTAATTACTATTATGGAACAAATGGGAGATAATAAATAACAGGTAATTTTAAGTAAGTTATTAGTTATATGTAAAACTAATGACTTAAGGCTATTAGTTGTTCCTTTGCTTCTCTAAGAATGGTTTCATATTCTAAAACTTAAGTTTAAAGATTTCAGGGCTTAGTTCTAGAATTTTTTTCATATTTAATAAAGACGTTTTGCCCTATTTACCCAAGTTAACGGAAAAGTAACACAGTGTATTTACCAAGTGTTGTTTAATACACTGTAAACAAAGTTTTCTGAGGTTTTATCTCTTAAAGCCCCAACGGGGCGGCATATTTGTAGCGCAGGGTTTCAACCCTACGTATGATAGTACAGTATTTACAGAGTCACGAACGTGACGACCTAATTAAAATATTGTATTAATTAGGTTTATTATGTTGTCGCTATGCGACTCTGTTTATGTATAATCACCAAGCTTAGGTCTTACGACCTAGGCTATAATTATTTCGTCACGCGCGTGACTTAAGAAACTGAAAAATATCAACTTACTTAGTTTACATTGTATTTAGTTAAGAAATAAAACAGCAATTTTTAGTTTTAATTAAAACTAAAAATTGCTGTAAGCTTACTAAATAGAATAATTATCTAAAATTATTTTGGTGTAGAGGAAATAAATATTTCTGAGTTAGCACTAGAATCATCATTCCAGCCAACAAACAACATATCTTTATTATCAAAAGTAGCTGTAGGTAGTAGAGAAGATCCAGAATTTCCAGATATATTTATTATAGTTCCAAAGTTTTGACCTCTATTATTTGAGCTAGAAAGTAAAATGTCGCGTCCAGTAGTTCCACTTATTTCTTGCCACACAAGAGTTGGATTACCTTGACTATCAACAGCCGTGTAAGGTGCGGTTGCACTACCAGATTTAGATATATTTAGTTTTGGAGTAAAAGTTTTCCCATTATTAGTAGAAGTAAGTAATTGAACATCTCTTCTTATTGCACCTCCAACCCTAACAGACTCATAAAATGACAAATACATAGCATTATTTTGAGAGAAAGCAATGTGTGGTTGGAAAGATTGTAAACTTGAATCAGAAACAACTTTTGCTTTCTTAAATTTTTGACCATTTTTTGAGCTAACTAAGTTAATTTCTACCCTAGTTGAAGTTGGAGCAAATGTAGCAGTATTATAAACAATAAACACTGCACCTTTAGAATTAAAAGCTAAGTAAGGTATAGAGGTTAATAATATTTTATCGTTGGTTTCTTCAAAAACTATTACAGGTTGAGCAAAACTAGTTCCTCCATCACTTGAGCGAGCAGCAAATAGCCCAAAGCGCGAACTTTGGTTATCAAATTCAAAGCCTGCATAGCTAACCATTACATTATTTTTGTTATCTACTGCCACAGCAGAGATAAAAGCAAAGCCTGATTCAGACCCTATTGCTATTGGCCTAGAAAAGGTCTTGCCACCGTCAGTTGATTTAGTAAACAATATTTGTATGTCACCCACCCAAACTACATAAATATTTCCTGCTGTGTCAACAACTAGATTAGGACTAGTATTAAAAAAATCTCCTGTTGTTGAAAGGGTCAGAGGGTCAGAATAAGTTTTTCCTCCATCGGTTGATTGACGATAAAAGACTTGTGTTGCACCTAGGGCAGCAAAATCTGTGTCATCTTCATAAACTGTATGCAAAATATTTTTGCTGTCCATCTTAATACCTGAAGCAATAAAACTATTTCCACGAGTATTGCTAATATTTATAGGTGAAGTGGCTCTACGATTTGAACTATAAACAGTTAAGCGCAAATTAGTTCTTCTTACAGAATTACTACCTGTTGCAGTAACAGTAATAAAATAAGTTCCAGCCGCAACAGTATTAGCAGTAGAAACACTAAGAATAGCAGAATCACCAGCATTAATTGAACTACTATTAAAGCTATAAGTTAGGCCAGCAATTGCTGGTTCAGCCCTTAAGCTAAGACGCTCACGATTACCATTAATCGCAGATGTAGACAAAGAATAATCTACTTTGCTGCCAGCAATTGTATTATCAAAAGTCTTTGTTGTAGAAAGGTTAAAGTCTGCTGCATTAACATCTCGGTTTGTGGCTATTTGAGTAAAGTAGACATCTTGATCTCCACGACGTTCATCACTCCAGGACATATAAAAATTACTATCATCTGCAACTAAACCATCATAATCACCATGATAATCTGAAGTTTCCGAAGGGCTAAACACCCAGTTATGATCAGTAATGCGGAAGTTTTTACCAAAACTAGCACCATTATCTTTAGAAAAAGCCATATAAACATCTGTCAAACTATCATTAACAGTGTCATTACGACGATCCCACCACCTAATTGCTACCGTACCATCACCAGCAACCGCTACTGATGGGTTAATTTGTGTTGTGCCAGTAATATCATCATTTACTTTTAATGGTTGGCTAAAAGTTGTGCCTCCATCGGTTGAGCGAATATAAAAAATATCGCTACGATCTTCTCTTGCATTTCGTGAAGAATCAGCATAAGCAATATGTACACGTCCTTCTTTATCCACTGATATACTTGGGAACCCATTACAGCGCACTCCATCGCCACCAGTCGCACTAAAAAAAGGAAACATATTTGTGTTAGCAATACTTTTAGCTGGACTAAAAGTTTTACCACCATCTGTTGATTTAACTAAAGAAACGCTACTGACTATATTCCCGCTATTAAAATCTATGCCTATAAAAGAGAAAGCCACATAAACTTCGCCATTTGGCCCAACCATAGGCATAGAGCCTTGAACACCAAAACTATCATTTCCACTAATATTTATTGGGCTACTAAAAGTTTGTCCTCCATCAGTAGAAGTTGAAACAGCAATAAATGTGTCTGTTTCTCCAAAAACCGTCCAACTAGCATAAATATTTCCTCTAGTGGCTGTGTTGGTGTTATCAACAGCAATCCATTCTTTATCATGAAAATTGATCTCATTATTTAATGTGTTGCTAGCATCGCCTAAGCCTTGAAATGTAGCACCATTATCAGTAGATTTAGTAACTCCAACTAAAGAATTAAAGTTTGAGCCTTTTAATGCAAGCAAAGCATAATAAAGTTCCCCATTTGGCCCATAAGCTACCACTCCATCACCTAAATTAATTTGATCTATTGGTTCAGGAATAGACTTTTGCTCAAAAGTGTTTCCTCCATCAGTAGAAAAACTATAACCACAAGTATTTCTATTTTCTGAAATATCATTAAAAGAAACTATTACATTATTACCTCTAATAGCAATTGATGATTCGCTTTGAGTACGTAGTATATTGTCAAGTTCAGGCTTGTTAACCGCTACATTACCACCTAAATTTGTTAATTGCTGACTAGTATAGGCTGGTGAAAATTTCTCTTTAGTGTTAGATGAACTTGTCAAACTATTACGTAAAAGTGCTGCTCTTTTACCACCAGAAGAAAGATTCTTAAAAACATGAGGTTTAAGCATCCAGGCGTGTTTTTTGCTTAATGCCAGTTTTTTATTTGCCACAGACAATTTATCAAATTTTGTTGGACTATATTGCCAAGCAGGTCTTTTATCTTTGTTTTTAGGAGAAATTCCCATTTTTTCTTCATAAATTCTTGTCCGTCTGGAAAGTTCTTCCTCCATGATGTTTTGTTGACTATAACTTGCTGGACGATAACGAGGATATCGCAGTTCTCTAGCAATATCTTTTCCTTTTTTAATACCTTTAGTGTCAATTTCCTTTTTTATTTGTTCTCGTCTATTTATTGGTTGTTTTTGGCTTTGTGCATCAACAACATCACTAGTAAATACTAATGATGCCAAAATAAAACTAGTAGCAATTGCTAAAATTAATCCTAGCCTAAAACTATGACTCATAATGCCTCCATATAAAATATTAGGGATAATATACATCAAGACTACTAATTTTACTTACTAAAGTTCAAGTATTTTGCAATGGTGATTAATTAAAATTTCTCTAATTTCTACAAATAACTTAGGTTAAAAGCTGTACTTTATTTTAGTTTTTGCACTTATATAGTCATCAAATTGACGTGAAAATGATATATTTGCAAAATCTTGAGCAAATTATCTACATTTTAAGGAGAACCCTAATTATTTATGGGTGGAAAAAAATATTTATCAGGAAAAAAATCGACCCTTCCCCAATTACAGCTAATACTACTGTAACTGAGTTAATAGAAAATAATTTCTTGTCCTACAATGCTGGACGTTTAAGAGAAGCTTGCCAACTTTTTGTTGAAAAAATGCTGGATGAAGACGTGACAGTAGGCTTAAGTATTACCGGGGCATTAACTCCGGCAGGTTTAGGTATTTCTGCATTAATTCCATTAATAGAAAATGGGTTTGTAGATTGGATTATTAGCACAGGAGCTAATCTTTATCATGATACTCATTTTGGTATTGGGCTAAATCTACATCGTGGTACACCTAATATTAGCGATGTTATTTTGCGTGAACAAGGCGTAGTAAGAATCTATGATATTTTCTTTGATTATAATGTTTTGCTTTCAACAGACGCTTTTTTTAGAGAAATAATTACTGCACCAGAATTTCAGCACACAATGAGCAGTGCAGAGTTTCACCATTTAGCAGGAAAATATGTTAGTGAAAGAGAAAAAATTTTAGGCAGCAAAGGAAAATCCTTAATTGCTGCTGCTTATGAACTTGGAGTACCAATTTATACTTCTTCGCCTGGTGATAGTTCCATAGGTATGAATATCGCAGCTAAACAACTAGACGGCAATAAACTTAATTTTGATGTCTGTTTAGATGTTAACGAAACCGCATCAATAGTTTTAGATACTAAGCGTAAGGGTGGAAAAAGTGCTGTTTTTATCTTAGGTGGTGGTAGTCCTAAAAACTTCCTTTTACAAACCGAGCCACAAATCCAAGAAGTGTTAGGAATTTCTGAAAAAGGACACGACTTCTTCCTTCAAATAACAGATGCTCGCGCTGATACTGGCGGGCTTTCAGGTGCAACACCGGCTGAAGCAGTTAGTTGGGGTAAGGTTGATCCTGATAAACTACCTGATGCCGTCGTTTGCTATGTTGACTCTACAATTGCTCTACCTTTGATTACAGCTTATGCTCTAGCCAGTCATAAGTCCCGCCCATTAAAACGACTTTATGACAAACGCTCCGAGCTAGTAACACAACTTAAGGCAGAATATGAAGCAGCAAAAAATTCTTCTAGCGAAGAATAATTAAATTTTATTAGTCATTATACTTTGGGAGAAATATGTCTAATTTAATTAGATTTGGTGTAAGTATTGAAGACGATCTCTTGGCCCGTTTTGATGATCTAATTAGTGACCGAGGTTATAAAAACCGTTCTGAAGCGTTGCGTGATCTAATTCGTGATGCTTTGGTGCAATCTCAACTAGGAAAAGCTGATAACATAGAAGTATTAGGTAGCTTAACCTTAGTCTATGACCATCATACCAGGGATTTAACTGAGCGTTTAACTAATCTACAACATGAACATCATGACATTATTGTTTCTGTCTTACATGCACATATTAGCCATGATGATTGTATGGAAATGCTGATGTTACGAGGTGCAGCTAGCAAAATTCGTTTGCTAGCTGACTCTCTACTTAGCTTAAAAGGTGTTAAACATGGAAAGCTGTTTACAACTTTTCCTGCTAAATCAATTGTTAGTGGCAAAGACCATCATCGCGGCTAATTAAAACCCTTATCAGTAAGCTAAAATTTAGCTTCTGTTTGTTTTCTGCTAAGATCGTGTTACAAAAATTACTTCTGTGCTACAATGCCATCCAGTAATCAACCTATAAATCAATATAATTAAAGTTTTTATTTAACTTAATATTTAGCCATAAGTGCCACAAAAATTATTTTTGTAGCACTTACAACTTTAAGGATGAGATATGTTATTAAAAAAAATAATCATTGGTGCTTGTTTACTTGGAAGCTTAAATATCAACTCTAGTTTTGCTCAAACTACTGATAATGCAACGGTTAGTAACCAACAAAGAATATTAAAAGGTCAAATAATTGACAGTGTTAGTAAAAAACCTATTGTTGGAGCCACGGTTAAAGTAACCACATCTAGCAGCACTGTTGAAACAACAACGGATGATCAAGGAAATTATTCTATACAAATTAATAATGATTCTGGAACAATCACAGTAGAGGGAAATAACTTAGTAGAAAAATCTATAAATTTCTCAAGCACTGATCAAAGTTTGGATTTAGAGACAAGTTATCTTGTTTCACAAATTCATGACACAGTAGTAATTAAAGCTGAATCTTTAGAACCACAAATAAACCGTCAAGATGAAACACTTTATAGAGAAGGGTTTCCAGCACGAGATGATCAAATTTTATTTCAATTTGGTAGCGGTATTAATGCGGGCCAACATGAAGGCGGGGGAAAAAGCTTAGAAATACGCCGGTTTGGGTTTAACCTAGATCATGGCGGTGTTGGCCCTGGGCTACTGATTAAAGTAGATAATTTTGATCAAAACCAATCTACACAAGGACATGGGCAAGGTTATTTAGGGCAACTTAAATCTTTAACTAGTGAATTAATTGGGGATGTGCAAATCTTAAACGGCCCTTTTGCCGCCCAATATGGTAATTTTTCTGGTCTAGGTGTAGTGCAAGTTTCGTTAAAAGAATCACTTGCACAAACTGCTATAATTCGCCTGCAAGGAGGCAGTTTTAATACAAAACGTGGCTTTTTTGCTGTTAGCCCTCAAAACGGCTTTTTAGCTTATGAAATTTCCCGAACTGACACCCCTTTTGATAAACCTTATGACAGAGATAATGTTACAGGTTCTTATAAATTTAATTTTGGTGACACAAAAAGCTTAGTTTTTAAGTTTAATTTTGGACGCAATGATTTCTTTTCTGCTGGACAAATTCCTGTTGATCTAATTCAAAGCCGCGAAATTGCCCGCTTTGGCGCAATTGATGGCACAGAAGGCGGAAAAGCTAGAACATTTAACGGCAGCGTTTTATTTAGAAAAAACTACTCGGATGGTTCAATCCTAAAGCTTGATGGTCTAATCGCTCGTTCCCTCTTTGATTTATATAACAATTTTACATTTTTCTTAGATCGTCAAGATATTGGCGACCAATTTAACCAACATGATAGCCGTCTTCAACAAGGCATTAACGCCCAGTATTTAAAGCCTTATGATTTTGGCGGTCGTAAAAGTCTGCTTACAATAGGTGGTGGCTATGTTGGCAATCAAATCTTTGTTACTCTAAATAAAAGTGCTAAACGTGATCCCTACCTAAATGGCACTAATGTAAATTCTAATATTCTTTCCGTGAACAGTTATGTTTAATATAGTTTTGCCTTTGGAAAATTACACCTAGATTTAGGCTTGCGTTATGATTCATTTTATTTTGGAGTCAAAGACCGTAATTTCCCTGAATTTAACGGCTCTACAACCAAAGGTGAATTTCAACCTAAAGCGTCTCTTTCCTATCACCCTAGCGAAAAATTACCATTGTCATTTTACGTAAACTATGGACGAGGGGTTAATTCTCAAGATGCTCGTGGAGTAGCACAACGTCCTGAAGGGCCAAAAGTGGCTACAACGGACTTTTACCAAACAGGTTTTGCTTTTAATAAAAGACAACTTAACTTAGCAGGAACATTTTTCTTAATTGATAATTCTGAAACTCAAGTCTATATAACGGACGATAACACCATTGAATTTCAAGGGCCAAGCCGTAGTTATGGATATGAATTAAAGGGGTCTGCTAGACTTAATTCTTTTGTAAGCTTAAATGCTTCTGGAACAAGGGTCTTAAATACATTTTTCAAAGGCACAAGCCCTAGAGAATTTCTTTCCAATGCTCCATCTTTTACATTTAATGCTAATTTAGTGGTTTCAAATCTAAGTGGTTTTAGCGGGGTAGTTAGCTACAGGCATATTAATAGCTATTTACTAGATTCTATTGATACATCTTTAAGAGCAAGTGGACTTGATGTAGTAGACCTAAAAATTTCTAAAAAAATAGTTCGTCGATTTGAAGCTAGTGTTGGGATTGACAATTTATTTAATAAGAAATTTTTTGAAGTTCAAAACTTTGGTGAATCCCGCGCTAGACCTAATGATCCAATTGTTGCTAGAGTTCATGGAACGCCAGGCTATCCTTTTTCATTGACATTTGGCATTACTTTTAGATTCGGTGAAAAATAGTAAAAAATATTTAGATCTATAAATCCAAAACCCTTCTCATTTACGTAATTAATGCACTTGTTGGGTAGTAGAGGTAAGAAAAAGATTTCTATGCCATGAGGAAATATCCCAGCAAAATTTTCCTCCTACCCAACTTTACTATTACTTAATTAGTTAAATTAATAATTTACTAACTTAAATTGTTCTAGTAGCTTCTATGGTTTTTGTAACCAAGAAAAGCCTTTTTCTACTAGGATTTTAGAGCTTTCTTCAGAAGTTTTTAGCCCTAACTCTACTAAATCAGCATCAACCATTATTTTAACCAAATCTGAAAAAGTAACTCTTGGTTGCCAATTTAAAAGTTTCTGTGCTTTTGTTATATCTGCTTTTAGGATAGGAACTTCTATTGCACGTAAATATTGTGGATCAAACTCAACATAATTGGCCCAATCTAGTCCAACATAACCAAAAGCTTCATTTAAGAAATCGCGGACGGAATTTGTTTGACCAGTGCCTAATACATAATCATCAGGTGTGTCTTGTTGTAGAATTTGCCAAATACCTTCAACAAATTCTGGAGCAAAACCCCAATCCCGATAAGCATCTAAGTTTCCCAAATATAGTTTTTTCTGACGACCTGCTAAAATGTTAGCTAAAGCTTTAGTAATTTTTCGTGAGACAAAATTATCTCCTCTTCTAGGGCTTTCATGGTTAAACAAAATTCCATTACAAGCATATAACCCATAACCTTCACGATAATTACGAATCATCCAATAAGAATATACTTTTGCTACAGCATAAGGACTTCTAGGACAAAACGGCGTATCTTCGCTTTGTGGCGGTGGAGAATTACCAAACATTTCACTACTAGAAGCTTGATAAAGACGACATTTAACACCACTTTTTCTAATAGCTTCTAAAAGTCTAGTTGCGCCTAACCCAGTTATATCTCCAGTATATTCAGGAGTATCAAAACTAATTCTTACATGGCTTTGCGCCCCAAGATTATAAACCTCATCGGGCTGAATTTCATAAAAGAGATTTGTCAGCATACTAGAATCAGCTAAATCTCCATAGTGAAGTGTTAAAGGTGTTTTAACTGAAGTCGTATTTTGTTCTAAGTGATCAGGCATCCCGGTTTGCCGAGATTAACGATTATTTGGTAGCAAGAATTGTAAGCTCTCCAATCAATAATCAAAGGTTAGATGAAATAACAACGGAGAGGAAAAGCCTTGAGACCAAACATAGATTTTGAAGAAATTACAGTAATTAATTTGCCAGGTCAAGATGAATGCCAACCAAAGCCCCGCTACAAGATATGAATCAATAACTTACAGACCAAGCTCGCTTTCAATTTCGCTAATTGTTATCCCCATAATTAACCGGGAAGAACTAAACCCCTTCTTTTATGCAAAATTTATCACTCTATTTTCCAAACAATTAATTGGTGATAACAAAAAAAAAAAAAAAAAAAAAAAAAAACAAAAAAAAAAAAAAAAAAAAAAAAAAATAATAAACTTCCCCCCCCCCACACCCCCCACCAATTTTTTTATGTCTTTTAGTATATTTTTACTTACTTATTATTTTTATATTGATAATAAAAAAACTTCTATTCACTCAATACTAATAACTATAACATTATCACTTATTTGCTTAATTAAATTTTCTTTTACAGGTAGCTCTTTGGCAATAATATTTCTAATTACAATAAATGATATTTTAGAAAAACAAAAGCCTATTTTATTAACAACTTTTCTATCTTCCTTCCTTTTACTATGGCTACTTGCAGGACAATCCTTATTTGCAATTCCATCTTTTGTATTAAATGGCTTAACAGTAGCTCAATATTATTCTGAGCTAGCTTTTGGTGGAACACTTTCTGAAATTTCACTAGTGCTATCTACTATATTTTTAGTAATTTTACCAGTAATGCTTAATGAGATAAAACCACAAATAAACAAAGAAAGCTTAAAAACTGCGCTACCATTTCTTGGCTATTTAGGGCTTTCCCAAATGGCTTTTAAGGCTGGTTATACTCGTATAGATGAATTTCATGTATTTACTACTAATAAAGTAATAATAGTAATAGCATTAGTTTACTTACTTATTATTTTTTCTCAAGAAGTAAAGTATTATGTTAAATACTCACTTTTATTAGGTTTACTAGCATCAATAATGTTACTTTCAGCTAACTTAAATTGGTATGGTCGAACAAATCTAATTAAGTATATTAAATCTGGACTAGAAGTATTATCTAATAATATTAGTTTAAGTTTTTCTATAATTACTCAAAAAACAGATTTATCAGCCAATTATCAAGATAAAATGGCAAAAATTCGCCAGCAAAATCCACTACCGCCAATAGATGGATCGGTAGATATATATTCGGCTCGCCAAACTATTTTATTAGCACATAATTTAGATTATCGACCTAGACCAGTATTTCAAAGCAATATGGCTAGTCCAACACAGGTAGCACAAATTAATGTTGATCACTTAAAAAGCAATCTAGCACCTAAGTATATTTTTTTTAATAATGAAGTAATAGACACACGCTACCCTAGCATTGAGGATGGCCTTTGCTGGCCTGAACTTCTAACTTTATATGATATAAAGTCATTTACTCCTAAGCACCAACTCTTACTATTAGAATCTAGTAAAAGCCCAAAAACTTATAGCTTTAAGAATATTTTTAGTCAAAAAACCACTTTTAACCAAGAAATAGATTTAACTCAAATAAACAGTAACCCTCTTTGGGTTAAATTAAATATTGAAACAACATTAACAGGTAAATTAACCTCTGTTTTTTGGCGTATTTCAATACTTTATCTAAAAGTTACGCTAATGGATGGAAAACAATATATTTACTATTTACCAAGAGAAATGGCAAAAAATGGTTTTTAATTTCACCCTTAGTAAATAACTCCATTGATTTTGCTAAATTGGCTAGTCAAAAATGGCAAACAGAGCTTAATCAAAATCTAGTTAAATCATTTACTATTTTAGTAGAAGATAGTAAGTTTACTGATTGGTTCTTTCAATCTAATATTTCTATTTCTTTGGATAATTTAGAATTCCCTAAACAAGACTTAACTAGTCTATTGACTGAACTTAAAGATAGAGAACAACAATTAGCTAAAAATCAAACAAGTACTCAATTATTAAATTTAAGTTTATCTCAAATTCAACAAGGAGATTTTCTTTCAGCTATTATTAGTTGTGAAAAAGCTATAAAGCTAGATCAATCAAGTGCTAGTATTTATAATAATTTAGGAGTAGCCTACACTAGTCTTTCTTTACTTGATGAAGCCATTAAAGCTTTTGAACAAGCCATAGAACTTAATCCAGACTTTACATTAGCAAAAAATAATCTTACAGACGCAACAATAAAGAAAAATAATCCAATAAACACTAGTATTATAACTACTAACTATACATCTTTGACGCTAGCTTACATTAGTAATAATATGTTTGAACAAGCAATAGCCACCTGTGAAAAGTCATTAAACATAAACCCTAATAATTCAATTACATACAATAATTTATGTGTTGCCTACAATAGTTTAGCATTATGGGATAAAGCAATTGTTGCAGCAGAAAAAGCTATTGCTATTTCACCTGATTTCCAATTAGCCAAAAATAATTTAGCATGGGCCAGATCGCAAAAAGAAAAAGTCTCCAATAATAAAAACTAAAATAGCCCAAATTAATGGGCTATAGAAATAACACTCTGTTTTTTAATCTATGTAAGTTAACTAGTAACTAGGTTCACGTTGAGAATCTTTTTCTGCTTCCTTAAGTTGTTGTAAGTATTTTCCTAAAACACCATTCCAGGGAGGAACTACAATAGAAATTGCTCCACTAGCAGGAGTTACACAAGCTAGGCGTATTAGTGGTTTAGCTTCATCTGTATGAATATAACCAAATTCTCTAATACGTTTCTTTTCTCTACCAGTAACGTTTTCTAGTTTTTCTGCTCCGCCTAAAATGCCTACCCAACAAGTTCCACAAGCAGCCGAACGACATTCTACTGGCACAGGGCCTTCCACACAACGTATGTCACGAGCTTTATGATTTCGCTTATCACTAGCTGAGGCCATTGCAATATCTTGACCATTAATTAACTTAAATGTACCTTGAGAGTCATTTTCATTAAAAGTTACTGTCCAAACTTTATCTACTGTACGTAAAAACTGCATTATCAGACCTTGGTTATCATCCTTAGCACGTTGAGATAAAATTTCATCTGGAGATTTTTTTGCTATTTTAGAATCAATTAACACTTTGCCAGGAGCAGCCTTAAAAGCAACAATACCAACTTGTTGCAAGCTCATAAAAGCAACAGCAGTAATACCAACTACTAAAGTGTTATCTACAGATAATTTTTTAGCTACTTGATCGGCTAAATCAAGTATTTGTTTAGCTAGTTCAAGACTAGCAGGAGCTTTATTAGAAACAGCTTGTTCAATAACCGCCGCTTTTACTTCGGGCCAATAACGATGTCCATATAAAAAGGTATGTGAAGAATCTATTTGATCTTTTAAGTAGAAATTACCTTTTAATTGTAATTTTCTAATTAGTTCTTTTGGATCTGAGCTATTTTCTAGTGCTTTTGCTAAAGCTAAAGGAAAAAAAGAAAACCAAATTTGAGTTGCATTTTTATCTATTGGATGAATTTTTGGAAGTATTCTATTAATGGTATTAGACCATCCATCACTATCATATTGATTAAGAAAGGCTTCAAATAACGTTGCCTCATTAGTAGTCATAAGCTGAAAACCTCTTGTAAAAAACTTCTTAGCAAAATAAAACTAAGAGTTTACCAGCTTTTTACTTGCTGTCTCAACTATTGATGGCTAGCTTTCTCCTAAAAGCAAGCTAAACAATAATAAATACTTAGTTTAATGCCTATATTCATTATTAGCATAACGCTCAATAGCATCGGCTATTAACTCAACTTCTAAGCAAGATCTAAACGTTGTTCAACTACTCCAGGGATATTTTTTTCTGAAATAGTAATTTTAGAGAGACAACAAAAAAGACCTGCCACAATTAAACAAAGCACTTAATCCAACAATAACACCCTTAACTAAATATTTTAACCTTCTTTGACTTCTTAATTAAGGTTATTTGCTAGTAGCCTAATGACTTACAGCTAGGCTATATTAAAAAAACTTTTGCCCTAGATTCTATCATAGCTATTTTTTAATAACAGTTTTTATTTATTGTAAATATTAACTTAGGTTAATTACTTTATGAAAAAAACTTTTGCTATTGGTGATGTGCATGGACAATTTAGCACATTAAAAAAATTGCTTGATCAACTGCCAATAAACTGGCAAACAGATGAACTAGTCTTTTTAGGAGATTTAGTAGATCGAGGCTTAGAGTCTCGTCAAGTAATAGAATTCTTAATGCAATTACAAAAAGATTTTCCTACTGTAACAGTGCTTTCAGGTAATCATGAAGAAATGATGGTAAATAGCTATACGGATGAGGAAGAATTTTCCCATTGGTTATTAATGGGAGGTGATACTACTTATTTAAGCTATGTCCAAGGTGTAGTGCATTGGAAAAAATTTATTAAAGAATTATCTTACACTACTTATAATTACTTAAAAAATTTACCTATTAATTACCAAAATGAACATGCTATTTTTGTTCATGCAGGTGCAATGCAAAATAGCAAAAGACAATGGATAGTCGATAATCCGCTGATTGCACGCTGGTATAGAGGTAAAGATTTTTTCCGTAACTACCAAGGAAAAACTATAGTAGTTGGTCATACACCAACTAATAAAATCCGCCTTATGTTAGGAGAAGCTGAAATGCCCCCTAATAGAATGACAGCCTGGAGTCGTAATAATATTATTGCTATTGATTGTGGTGCAGGTCATAATGGTCAACTCTGCGCTGTAGAACTACCTAGCGGAAATCTTTATTATCAACCAGTTATATAATGCTTAAGTATATTCTTAGTCAATTTCTTTTACATTTATTGGCAAATAAATAATAACACTTAGTCCATTTGGAATTAGGTTTTTAGCTTCAATCTTTCCTTTATGTAATTTTACAGTTTGCGCAACAATTGCTAATCCTAAACCACTACCACCCCTATCACGCTCTCTAGCATACTCTACCCGATAAAATGGCCGAAATATTTCTGTTAAATCCGATTGTGGTACACCATCACCTTGATCTTGTACATAACTGCCCAATCTTTACCTAACAAAGTTTGACGGTTTAAAAAAACTTGAACTGTAGAATTTTCTTTAGTATAACAAATAGCATTGCGTAAGATATTATCTATAGCACTATATATTAAGTTTTCATCTGCTAAGACTGAAATTTCATTTAACTGATAAGTCACTTTAGAGTTTTTATTTTGAGCTTCAAAATCAGCATCTTCAGCTATGAATTTGACCCATTTTGCTAAGTTAATACGCTAACATCTAAAGGTCGTTTTGATGAAGCACAAATACGCACTCTTTCACAACAGTATTTACTAACAATGGTTAATATGATAGTTGCCCATACAACCACCACTTTTAATATCTATTCTGTGCTTAATGATGAGCAAAAAAAGACATTTTTAGATTTTCCTCTTTTTAGTGGCCCACCTAGACCTGATGCCCCTTTTTCACCAGGTCATAGAATGCCCAAAAACTAAATTTTTTCTTTCTTACTAATTTTTTTTGATTAGCTTACTCTCCTATAAAATTTTTCTTAAGGTAAAAAGAATGATTAATCTTTTTACCTTAAGTATCATATTTATTAAATTAATTTTAATAGGAATATAAAATAAGGTGATTTACTTATTGTACGTTATATGATTACTAATTCTTTTTACTTACTAATATTAATATGCTAATAATACTAGCAATAGCAATATTAATATGCTAAAGTGCGAAAATTATAACAATTTCTATTAGTTTCAAAACAACCAATAAATAGACTAATCAAAACTATATTTTAACAAGTTAAAGGTGTGATTTTTATATGAGGTTTCACCCTGAAGAATCATCTATGCCGGTTTGTACAGCAGAAAACGTCCCTTTGTTTGTAATGTATGTTAAAAAAGAATTGCCAGAAGAACAAACATTAAAACTTGAGCATCATTTTAAGGAATGTAGCGATTGTAAGATTAATTGTCTTTATACAAAAGAAATTCTTCAACTTAAACATCCACTTTCTTGTGATGAAAAAACCTTGCTGTTAAAATACTTAACCGACCCTCTTTGGTATTATGCAATTAGTAATGCTAAAAAGCAGATTTTATTTGAAGTAAAAGAACTAATACAAGAAAATAAACCTAATAGTATCAAAAAGCTACATTTTGCTAGCAAAACTCCTGATAAGACCATTGATAATCAAAATTATATTAAAAATATTTTTCAACAATATACTTATTTTATTGTAACTGTTTTAATGATTAGCTCTATTACTTTAGGCTATTTTAGCTATGCAACTATTACTAATAAAAGTTTCAATTTATCATCCAAATATTCTTTATCATCTTTATCAATAATTGAAGGAAGTAATTATTTATTGAAAATAGCTCAGATTTTGCTGATAGTTTTCAAGAAAATATCCTTTATAAACAATTAGACACTAACATCAATGAGTATTTAACGACTAAAGATAATTTTTACTTAAAACAATCAAAAACAATTGCTCAAGAATTACAAAACAAATATCAAGAAAATTATGGGGTAGATTTAGTCAAATATTATGAAACCGTGCCAATAGAACAATTATCAAAACTCTCGCTTTATCGTGAGCAAATGTTAGCACTACTTAATGAAACATCTGGAAATAACTTTGAAAAAAGACTTAAAGAAAGCCAAACGTTAGAAAGTAAATTCCTAGAATTAGGCAATACTATTGAAGCTTATAGAATTAAAACCATTAGTAATAAAATGTATACTTTTTTACGTGACTATAAGCAAACAAAAATAACAGCAAATGAAGGGTTAAAATTCTCTATAGATAATAACTACTTACTTTTACAAGGTTATTTTCTACTATGGCAAACAAACTTTTTAAGTGAAGAAGTCAGCCTTGAAGAGTCTGAAAAGGCTTTTCAAGAAATTATTAAGATAGGTGAAAAGATAAAAATATATGATTTTGTTAGTCGTCCTAAGTTATCTTTAGCAACGCTTTATCACCTTAATAATGAAGACCAAAAAAGTTTAGAAATGGTTCAAAATCTACTAAATAACTCAGAAAAAATGAAAAAAGAGCGGATAATTTCACTAATGCAGCTAGCTGGATTGGCTTCATCTAACTTAAAACATTATGAGTTATCAAAATACTACCTAAAAGAATCTATACGTTTAGCTAAAAATCTTAATAATTCAAACTTTAGTTCAGATTCTATAGCTAGGTCTTACACATACTTATCATTAGTCTCTGCTGAATTAAAAAATTTTTCTGATAGTGAAGAATATCATCTTAAATCCATTAATGAAGCAAATAGGCTAGTAGACAATACTAATAGGTTAAATACGATATTCTTAATTTCTGGCTACTATGGCAAAACTAAGTTATTAGCAGGAGATCTTGAAGCAGCAGCAAAAATCTACCAAGATAGCTTAAGTATGTTTCAAGAATTAAAGCTAAAAAATAATCTAGAGTTAAGCCAGTTAAATGAAGGGTTAGCAATAGCGTTAAAAGAGCTTAATAAAATAGATGAAGCTGAAAAATATTTTGCTACTGCTAACCAGTACCGCAAATTGGCTGAAAATAACAAAGAAATAGCTAATTGTTTTCTATCTTTTGTACCAAATCCTTGTCAAATAAACTAATTATTTGATGACAGATTTACCAAAAATAACAGAATCACAAATTATT
Organism: Blastocatellia bacterium; assembly: GCA_016713405.1. Lineage (NCBI taxonomy): Bacteria > Pseudomonadati > Acidobacteriota > Blastocatellia > Blastocatellia bacterium. The sequence goes on along the minus strand of JADJPF010000024.1, from coordinate 202,717 downwards.
GGTTTAGGATAAAATGCTGCTTTTTCAACTGGCAATGGCATAAATTTAGGAACATTAACTTTTACTGCGTCATAGTAAAAAACAAAATGGTCAATATTCATCATATCTTTTGATGGTAAATTACTAATTGTTACTGAATAATTAGTACCTGGTTGGTAAGCTAGGCTAACTTCATTTTTTAACCCACTAATTACTAAACTATCTTGTTTATCTAATCCAACTTTAAGCGTAGGTCTTCCAATCTCCCGATTAAATTTATGTAAGCTGCTACCTGAAACAAATTGATATTTGTTCTCTGTTACATTCTCAGAATAAAACATTCCTGCATTAAAGTGTATTTTGGCAAAAAAGTTGTCTTTTAAGTAAAGCTGTTTTTGGAACAAATCATTTTCAATATCTAAACACCAACGAAAATCTTGCTTATCCTTATTCATATCTGGAGAATAATAACGCTTAGGTTGCAGCCTATTGTTAGGCATATTAACATTTAACGTTTTTCCTTTTAATTCATCTGCCTTAATTGTATGAATGAGAGTTGTTTTACCTTGCTTAATTTGCTTAATTTGAATGCTAGGTACATGATGATGAACATCTAAAATTCCCCCACTTACACGGCTATGATCTCCAAAAGCAATTGCGTGAAGCCCATCAAAATGAAAACTTACTTCGCATTTACTACTTGCATCTACATTAACTTTAGTCATTGATAGACAAAAACAAACTACAAAAAACATCATTAAAACAAAAATTTTTTTCATACTTTTTTCTCCTTAATTAATAGATTTTTTGGGGACTTATTAGCAAATAATAAAAAAGACACTATGCCTTATTAGTAGTGGTTTATTACTTTATTACTACCATATATAGTAGTTAAACAAGAATTTACTTCTTATGCAAATTAATATTTTTTACTCTTGTAAATTCAATAAGTAACAAGCGATCAGGAAACCGATCAAGTAGAAAAATACAAGAAATTTAGTTTATTCTTTGGTTGGTTTAATTAAAATTTGCAGTTTTTCTTTTGCATGACTTGCAGCTAAAGAACGAGGATAGCGGCTAAGAATTTGTTTATAAACTGCTCCATCATAACGATAAAATTTTTCTTCTGTATCAATATAAAAGTTTATTCCTAAGCGGCTATATTTATCTAATATAGGATTGTTAAGCAAATAGCGTTCAAGCTCTAATTCTTTATCAAGTTGTTCGGGAAGTCGGCGAGAGATTTTTTTGGAAAGTTCTAAGGCAATTTTTTCTGCTGCTTCACCTTCTGCTAATAAAGCATCAGGGCAAAAGCGAGATTTAGGAAAATTACTAACTAAGATTTGGGCTAAGATAATTTTCTCAACTCCTTTAGATGCTTCTATTAAGCGCATAAGGCGAGCGTCATCACCGGCTTGTGATGGACTAACTACTGATGCTGCATCAATAAAACCTCTTGTTCTACGCGTTATAGCTATATAATAATACTTAATACCATCTTGGTTTTTTATACTAGAAATAATAAAAATTTTTCGTCCGACTCTTAGTCTACGTAAACAAGTTGAAGTTACTTTTGGAGATTTTCTTAATGCTGAAAGTCCATCATCTATTACAAAAGCACGTCTAAATTGTCCATCAGCATTCCAAGCTTCTTTTTCAGCAGCTTGAACAGAAAAGCTAAAAAAACACAGCAAAGTTATAATAAAAAAGAGTTTTTGCATAAAATTCACCTGGATAAAATTTTTCTTAAATTTTTATCCAGCTATAGATGCAAAATGCACAAGATACTTGCCGAGAGTTTCGGAAAGTTGTAGATTGTTTAGTTTCTTATGGAAAAAATTCTTTCTCTTAACCAACTTTTAGAAATTCGCCTTCAAGCTAAACAGCAGGGTCAAAAAGTAGTTTTTACCAATGGCTGTTTTGATTTAATTCATCCTGGCCATATTGCTTATCTTAAAGAAGCACGTTCTCTAGGAAATCTGCTAATTGTTGCAATTAATAGCGATAAATCTATCCAAAATATTAAGGGGCCTCTTCGCCCTATCTTAACGGAAAATGAACGCGCTATTGTAATTGCTGCATTAGAAGTGGTTAGCTATGTAACTATTTTTAATGAAGAAACTCCATATAAGATAATTTCTACAGTACTTCCAGATATATTAGTAAAAGGCGGGGATTGGTCATTAGATAATATTGTAGGTCGTAAAGAAGTTGAGTCGGCTGGAGGACAAGTCTTGTCTTTGCCTTATTTAGCAGGTGCTTCAACTACTGATATTATTGGTAGAATTTTAAGCAGGTATCCTAAAAATGAACACCAAAACAACGACCCCATTAACTAATTTTTTTTCTAGCCTTAATTTTCGTAGGCTGTTAAAAGACTTACAAGCCGCTAATCAGGCCGTTGTGGTAAGTGCAATGACTGGTTCTGCCAAAGCATTGCTAATAGCTGCATTAAATAAAGAACTTTCCCGTCCAATACTTACAATTGTTCGTAGTAATAAAGAATTAGAAACACTAGAAAAAGACTTAAGGTTTTTTCATCAAATTTTATATCCTGCTAAATCCCCTGACGACAAAGCTAAACCTAAAACAGAAGCCGTTTTAACTTTACCATCAGCAGAAGTTGACCCTTACCAAGGGCTTTCGCCACACGCGGAAATAGAACAAAAACGCGCCTTTGCCCTAGATACATTAGCTCTAGGTGGAGGAGAATTATTAATTACTACTGCTAGTGCTTTAATTGAAAGAACTCCATCACCTAAACAAATGTTAAATTTAAGCATTCAACTAAAAGTAGGCGAAGATTGCCCACCTGATTTAGTAGTTGATATGCTTTTTGCTAATGGTTACTTACGAGAAGATCCTATAAGTACAGTTGGATCTTATAGCTTGCGTGGTGGAATTTTAGATGTTTTTTCTCCTAATTATTTAGAACCTCTTAGAATAGAATTTTTTGGCGATACTTTAGAATCTATACGTACTTTTGACCTAGAAACACAGCGATCTAAGGAAATATTGCAGGCTTGCCGACTCCTACCAATGAGAACCCAAACAGCTAGCCCAGAAGATTTACGAAATTTTGCCCGTAAATCTAGAGATTATTGGAAAGAATCTCAATATCAAAAAGAATTATCTAATTTATTGCTAGCGGCTGAAACAGGAGAATGTTTTGAAGGCTGGGAATATCTACTACCCTTAGTAAACCCTTTAGAATCATCTATTTTTGATTATCTACGTAATCCTTTAGTAATTATTGATGAACCAAGCGAAATAGCTCAAGAGTTAGAAAAATGGTTTCTAAAAGTTAATACTAGTTATAATTTGCTTAATGATTCTGGAAGTTTAGCACTACCTCCAGAAAAACTTCTTATGACTACTGAAGGCTTACGCGCCCGCCTAGACCATAGACAACGCTTAGAGTTACGTTTACTTGGAATTGAAGCAGCACAAATAGATAATCAATTTGAAACTGAAACACAGCAAACAAAAAATCTATTCCTTTTCCCTATAGAAGCCTGTTCAAATGAACATCCGCTTAATAGTCATTTAACACAACGCTATCATGGCCGGATTCCTGATTTAGCTGCAAATCTAACTAAATGGCAAAAAAATGAGGACATTAATATCTTAGTAATGCCTAGCTTAGGTGTTGCAGAAAGAATTGTTGAAATCCTGCGGATTATTCTGTTAAAGCAGAACTTAGAGCAGATTTAAGCAACCTAATTTCTACTAACTCTAATGGAATAATAGTAACTATAGGTAGGCTTTCTGCTGGGTGTGAACTACCAACAGCTAAACTTAGATTTTAGTTGAAACAGATATATTTGATGAAACAACTAGCGTGGATCTTCGTCAAACTCAATCACGTCGAAAACGCAATCAAATTAGCTCCTTTTTATCAGACTTTAGAGACTTAAAACCTGGTGATTTTGTAGTTCCCGTAGATCATGGAATAGGACAATTTCAAGGTTTGCAACAAATGGAAGTTAGCCCAACGCTAAAACGTGAATTTATGTTACTTACCTATGCTGAAGGAACCAAGCTTTATGTTCCTGTAGAGCGTTTAGACTTGGTGCAAAAATTTTCTAGTGCTGAAACTGCTTCTCGTCCCTCTTTAGATAAGTTAGGCGGCTTAAATTGGCAAAAAACTAAATCCCGTGTTAAAAAAGCTATGCGGGACATGGCCGAAGAATTACTTAAACTTTATGCAGAGCGCAAACTAGTAAAACGTACTCCATTTAGTCAAGATAGCCCGTGGCAACAAGAGTTTGAAGACGCTTTTGAATACCAACTTACAGTTGATCAAGAAAGTGCATTAGGAGATATAAAAGTTGATTTACATTCTGATACCCCAATGGATCGCCTGCTTTGTGGTGATGTTGGATTTGGTAAAACTGAAGTAGCGATGCGTGCAGCATTTAAGGCTGTTATTGAAGGTAAACAAATTGCTGTTCTAGCACCTACTACAATACTTGCGTATCAACACTATAAAACTTTCCAAAAACGCTTTACTTCTTTTCCTGTAACAATGGACTTGCTTTCTCGTTTTCGCTCTCCTAAAGAGCAAAAAGATACTGTACAACGACTAGCCGAAGGTAAAGTAGATGTAATTATTGGCACTCATCGCTTACTTTCTAAAGATATTGAATTTAAGTCTCTGGGCCTAGTAATTGTTGATGAAGAACAACGTTTTGGAGTAACACATAAAGAAAAACTTAAGCAAATGCGTAGACGTGTAGATGTATTAACTATGTCTGCAACTCCAATTCCTAGAACATTAAATATGTCCCTAGCTGGTCTTAGGGATATGTCAGTAATTGAAACTCCTCCGTCAGATCGTCTAGCTGTGCAAACTCACGTAGTACAATTTAACGAAGGTGTTATTCGTAGTGCAATAGAAATGGAACTCCAGCGTGGTGGACAAGTTTTCTTTGTACATAATCGAGTAGAAACTATTTATTCAATTGCTGATTTAATTAGAAAACTAGTTCCAAAAGCTAGAATAGTTGTAGGGCATGGTCAGCTAAACGAAACTGAGCTAGAAGATGTAATGATGAAATTTATCCAGCATGAAAGCGATGTGTTGGTTGCAACTACAATTATTGAAAATGGAATAGATATTCCTTTAGCTAATACAATTATTATTGACCAGGCTGATCATTATGGATTGTCTCAACTTTATCAACTGCGTGGCCGCGTAGGTCGCTCTAGTCGCCGAGCCTATGCTTATTTGCTAGTTCCTTCTGAACAAAATTTAACACCCATTGCTAGACGTAGACTTGCTGCAATTCGTGAATTTTCCGACTTAGGTTCTGGTTTTCGTATTGCAGCACTAGATTTAAATTACGCGGTGCAGGTAATTTACTAGGCGGTCAGCAATCTGGTCATATGGACACTATTGGCTTTGATCTTTATTGTCAAATGCTAGAAAGAACTGTCCAGAGCTAAGAGGCGAACCCATTGAGGAAGATACTGCTGTAACAATTAATCTAGGTGTAGATATCCGTATCCCAGAAGATTATATTTCTGATATGGGGCAAAGATTACGTACTTATAAGCGTATCTCTACAGCTAATGAAAAAGATTTAGTTAATATTCAAGCAGAATTAGCTGATCGTTATGGTCGTAGACCTCAAGCAGTGGAAAATTTATTTAGTTATGCTCGACTTCGTTCTTTTGCTAGTAGTTTAGGTGTTATTTCTATTGACCGAGAAATTAAACACTTAAATATTAAGTGGAAAGAAAAAGCACAAATAGACACAAACAAACTTATTCAGTTTGTTGCATCTAACAAAGATGTGAGCTTTTCACCTGCTGGAGTGTTAAAAATTAGGTTGGCAGATAATTTTGTAGATTCAGAGGTTTTTCAGGTAGTCGAAAACCTCTTGCACAAATTTGTTAGGCCAACATAAACTAAGACCTGATAAAACAAGTTAAATTAAATAATCTATTCCAACTCAATCTGTTTAATTTGATGGAGTTTAAAATTTATGAAGTTTAGTCGATTTTTCTTTACAGCAATATTAATTGCTTTGCTAAGCATCTCTGTTTTTGCCCAAGAACCCCAACTAGTGGATGAAACTGTTGCAAGGGTCAATACTGATATCATAACTCTTTCTGCTTTAACCAAAGCCAAAGCAGCTTATAAACAAGAGCTTCTAGCTAAATTCAACAATGATCAAGCTAAAACAGATGAAGAATATAAGAAAAATGAAAGTAATATCTTAAATATTCTTATTGAAGATAGACTTATTAATCAACGTGCTTCAGAACTAGCAATTGATGTTGAAGCTGAAGTAAACCAAGCTTTTGTCCGTCTTTCTGAACAAGCACAAATGAGTTTAACTGAGTTTCAAGAATATTTAGTTCAGCAAAATATTGACGCAGAAGATTTACGTAAATCTTTTCGTACTGACGCACAGCGTCGGGTTATTTTATTTCGGGAAATAATTAACCCAATCTATGACAAAGTAACAATGGAAGAAAAACGAGCTTGGTTTGATAGTCATGCTGAAATTTTTAAGCTTCCAGGAGAAGTTACTATAAGTGAAATTTTTGTTTCATTTGAAGGCCGTTCTGAAGCCGAAGCCGCAGCACTTGCTAAACAAGTTGTAGCCGATGCACGCGCAGGAAAATCATTTACAGACCTAAATAAACTTTATTCTGACCCAAAACGAGAATCAACCAAAAAGGGTGGTCTATTGCCTCCTTTTAAGGATAGTGACTTAATAGATTATCTACGCAAACTTGTAGATAATATGAAAGTTAATGATGTGTCCGATCCTGTGCGTTTAGATAAAGGCTTTCAAATTATTCAATTAAACCAGTATAAAGGCGCAGGCTTAAGAGATTTTACAGAAGTTGAGCAATATATTGCTCAAGAAATAGCTTTTGAAAGAGGTAATGGACAGTTAAAAGACTACTTCAAAAAGCTAAGAGAAAAATCTTATATTCGTATTGCTGAAGCCTATAAACCATCTAGTGACAGCAATGATTAACCCTAAATTATTAGTCTTTAGAAAAAAGCACGCAAAATGCGTGCTTTTTCCTTGTAACTACTCGATTATAAATAACTTTGTAGCTTAATTTATGAGATTAGATTTATTCTTAAAACTTAGTCGGCTGGTGATTCGTCGAACTGTTGCAGCAGAAATCTGCCGGGCAGGGGCAATATTAGTTAATGATTTGCCTGCTAAAGCAGGTAGAGAAATTAAAGTAGGCGACAAATTAACATTAAGACGACGTGGACAAAAACTTTCTGTTCGTGTTGCTTTAATTCCTACAGGCAATGTTTCTAAAGCTATAGCTCCAACTCTCTATGAAATCTTAAGTAGCGAACCATTTAACGAAATAGATAATATATTGACTGTAGATGCTGATAGCTAAACTAACAGCAATATTAATGACTAGGAAATATTGTGACTAAAAAAATAACCTTAAAACCTTCCAAAAAAGCTAATAAAGCTAATAAAATTCGTTCTACTACTGTTATCTGTGTACGCAAAGATAATAAAGTAATAATGGCCGCAGATGGGCAAGTTACTTTAGGAAACACAGTAATGAAAGGCAATGCACGTAAAGTACGCCGGCTTTATAATGATAAAGTTCTAGCTGGGTTTGCTGGCTCAACAGCAGATGCTTTTTCCCTGCTTTCTCGTTTTGAATCAAAGCTTGAGCAATATCATGGTCAATTAAACCGTGCAGCAGTAGAGCTTGCTAAGGATTGGCGTACAGATAAATATTTACGCCACCTAGAAGCCCTTCTTCTAGTAGCAGATGAAAAATATTCTTTAGTAATTTCTGGAACAGGTGATTTAATTGAACCAGAGGATGGAATTATGGCTATTGGCTCAGGTGGCCCTTTTGCACTTGCAGCGGCGCGGGCTTTAGCATTACACTCGCAGCTTTCCGCCCGTGAAATTGCTGAAGAAGCAATGAAAATTGCTGGTACTATTTGCATTTATACAAATACAAACTTGATAGTTGAAGAATTATAAGAGGCCCTATGGTTATTTATCTTGCTGGTGAAATAGAACCACAGATTAATTTAGATGAACTAACTCCAAAACAAATTGTTGCTGAACTTGATAAACATGTTGTTGGTCAAAGGGCTGCTAAACGTGCTGTTGCAATAGCATTAAGAAACCGTATTCGCCGCCAAAAATTACCCATTGACCTAGCACAGGATGTCATCCCTAAAAATATTATTATGATTGGCTCAACTGGCGTTGGAAAAACAGAAATTGCCCGCCGTCTTGCTAGACTAGCTAATTCTCCTTTTGTAAAAGTAGAAGCTTCTAAATTTACCGAAGTTGGTTATGTTGGTCGAGATGTAGAGTCAATTGTTAGGGATTTAGTCGAAATCGCTATAGACTTAGTTAGAGAAGAAAAATTGAAGAAATTACTGAGAAAGCCGAATTTAACGCAGAAGAACGAATATTAGATATATTACTTCCACCTAATAAGCCTTCTGAAAATGAAACTGAAAACACTTCAGACCAATTTCAGCGAACGCGCGAAAAACTTCGCCAACAACTTAGAGATGGTCGCCTTAATAACCGTTTGATTGAAATTGAACTTCAAGAAAGAGGCATGCCTAGCGGTATTGAAATTATTACTCCTCAAGGTATTGAGGAAATGGATATTAATCTAAAAGATATGTTGCCAGGAATTTTTCCAGGTGGACGTACCAAAAAACGTAAAATGACGGTTGAAGAAGCTATAGAACATTTAATTGCAGAAGAAGAACAAAAGCTAGTTGATATGGATCAAGTTTCTCGTATCGCTCTGGAACGGGTGGAAAATTCTGGTATTGTCTTTTTAGATGAAATAGATAAAGTAGCAGGAAGAGAAGGTACACACGGGCCAGATGTCTCTCGTGAAGGTGTTCAGCGCGACCTTCTCCCAATTATTGAAGGAACTACAGTTAATACTAAATATGGAATGGTTCGCACTGACCATGTTTTATTTATTGCAGCAGGTGCTTTTCATGTCTCTAAACCTTCAGACTTAATTCCTGAGCTTCAAGGGCGTTTCCCTATCCGTGTTAATCTTGATCCTTTAACTAAAGATGATTTTAAGCGTATATTAACCGAGCCTAAAAATTCATTAATCCGTCAATATACTGCACTGCTTGAAACTGAAGGCATCACTCTACAATTTACTGATGATGCTATTGAATCAATTGCTAGCTTTGCATTTTCTGTAAATAAATCTACTGAAGATATTGGAGCAAGAAGACTTCATACAGTAATGGAAAAACTTTTAGATGAAATCTCTTTTGAAGGCTCGGATTTAGCAGAAAAAAAACAAGTTATTGATGAAGCTTATGTCAACAAAATGTTAGCAAATATTGTTCAAAATGAAGACCTTAGCCGTTATATTTTATAAATATTCTATTATTATTACAGTATTTTTAATGCTTACTACAAATACTATTTTTTTAGTTGGTTGTGGTCGTGTTGGCCCACCGCTACCGCCAATAAAATATAAAGCATTAGTTCCAGAAGTTCTACAAGTACACCAAAGAGGAACAAATTTAGTTTTAACCTGGCCCAAACCTAGCTCTATTTCTTTACAAAATTCTAAAGTCTTGCGGGCTGAAATCCTAAGACGAGATGAAAACCCAAATACACCTCCGAGGCTTCCAGAAGAAACATTTTTAGCCGAAGCCCGCATAGTCGGCACCTTAACTATTAAAGACATTTCTGCTGTTGAAGCTAACACCCTATCTTTTAATGATACCTTGGCTGAAAATGCCCTAACTGCTGATGTACGTTATCGCTATGCTATTCGCTATAGTAATTTTGCCGGTGTCCCTTTACCACTATCTAATTATGCTTTTTTAGAGCCTATTAGCCAAATTGCTCGCCCACCAGAAAATCTTGCTACTGAATTATCACAAGATGCAATTAAACTTTCTTGGAATGCTCCTACAGCTAATTTAGATAACACAACCCCGCCTAGGGTAATTGGTTACAACATTTATAGGCGTGCTAAAGATAACAATTTCCCAAACCAACCAATTAACGCTAACCCTATTATTGAAACTTCTTTTGAGGATCGGCAATTTAAGTTTGGTGGTAATTATTTTTATATAATTCGTAGCATCTCGCCAGGTAAAGATAGCACTATTGAAAGCCCTGATTCTGCTGAAATATCAATTAAGGCAAAAGATACTTTTGCTCCCTCAGCCCCAACTAATGTAACAGGTGCTGCGGCTGCCAGTATTGTAAGCTTATTTTGGCCTGCTAATACTGAAAAAGACTTACGCGGCTATTTAATTTACCGTGCTGATCGTCAAGATATGCCTCAAAGCGAATGGACAAAACTAACACCTACTCCAATGACAACAACAACTGTTCGTGATGAACGCGCTAAAGTAGGTCAAACTTATTACTATTTCATCATTGCTATAGATACAGCAGGAAATGAAAGTAAGCCGTCCTCTAGTGTAGAAGTGGAAATAGTTCAATGAAAAATAATTTAGTCTTAGCTTCTTCTTCACCACGTCGCCGGGAAATTCTTGGTTTATTTGCTCCTAAGCTAGAAATTATTCCTAGCCAAATTAATGAAGATATTTTATCAGACGAAACACCAGAGACTTATGTTCTACGGCTTGCAAAAGAAAAAGCAGAAGACATTGCCAAAAGTTGTAAAGATAAATTTGTGGTTGGGGCAGACACAACAGTTGTTTGTGAAGGAAATATTTTAGCTAAGCCGTTAGACGCAACAGACGCTAAAAGGATGCTAAAACAACTCTCAGGCAATTGGCATAGTGTTTTAACTGGTGTAGCTGTTATTAATACTATTGCTAATAAACAAGCTATTGATATTTGCCAAACTCAAGTAAAGTTTAATCAATTAACCGAGCAAGAAATTGATTGGTATATTGCAACAGGTGAACCTTTTGACAAGGCTGGAGCTTATGCAATTCAAGGTTATGGCAGTATTTTTATTGAAGAAATAGCTGGTAATTACTTAAATGTTGTTGGGCTACCAATAACATTAGTTAGAAAATTACTTAAAGCTGTTGGTGGTGATTTAATTGAGTTTAATAAATAAGAGATACTAATAAAACTATTAATATCCCTTACCTAGCATTTTTCTATTAACCTAAATCTTAAATAGCAAAAACAGGTGGACGACGATTAGCCCAGGGTTGGGCTGTTTCTAACTGTGAAGCTAATCTAAACAAAGTAGCTTCATCCGCGTAACGACCAACAAAGTGAACTCCTATAGGCAAGCCTTGAGCATTCCAATAAAGAGGAACCGACATAGCTGGTTGACCAGTAATATTATTTAATGGAGTATAGGGAACAAATTGACCTGCACGGAAAAACCCAGCTAAAGGATTGTCTGGGGTTGGGTCAAAAGAACCTAGTTCAACAGGTGGTTCTCCAAGAGTTGGTGTAAGGTAAACATCATAATTAACCATAAATTGGGCAACCTGACGGGTGACTTGTTGGAAGTGAAATAGAGATAAAATTAAATCAGAAGCTGGTATTGCTTGACCCATTTTGTACATTGCCCAGGTCAACGGCTCAAAGTATTCTTCTTTTAAGGGTTTGCCAGTGCGACGTTGCCAGCCATTAAGTAAAGAAGTACAAACAGATGACCAAACAGCAAAAAAAGCTTGATTAAGTAAATCTGTGTTTAAGACATCGGTTGGGGAAGCTTCTTCTACTATATGACCAAGGTCAGCGCAAAGTTTAGCCGCATCTTCAACAGCTTTAATGCAATCAGGGTGGATTTCTACACCTGTTAAGCTTTTGGTAGTAAAAGCAATACGAAGTTTTCCAGGATCTGCTCCAACTTCAGACAAAAATGGTTGAGAAGGTAAAGGAGCAAAATAAGGATCGCCTAGGCTTGGGCCTGATGTAGCGTCTAAGACTGCTGCACTATCTCGGACTGAACGAGTAACAACATGCTCAACAACTAATCCGCCTGGGGTTTCTCCTACATCCGGGCCTAAGGAATTTCGTCCTCTAGTTGGTTTTAATCCAAATAAACCACAACAAGCCGCAGGAATACGAATTGAGCCACCACCATCATTAGCATGTGCCATTGGAACAATTCCAGCCGCTACTGCTGCTGCTGAACCACCACTTGAACCGCCTGTAGTTCGTGATGTGTCCCAAGGATTACGACAAGCCCCAAATAAAACTGGTTCTGTTGTGGGCAACAACCCAAACTCAGGAGTGTTAGTTTTACCAATAGTTATTAAACCTGCTTTTTTATACCGAGCAACTAATTCACTATCATGATCTGGTATATAATCTTTTAAGTATCGTGAGCCTGAAGAAAGCTTAACCCCTGTATACATTGGAAATAAATCTTTTAACAAAAATGGCACTCCCTTAAAAGGCCCTTCTGGAAGTTCGCCTGCGGCAATTTCTCTTGCTAGTTCATACATTGGAGTAACTACTGCATTAATAGCAGGATTTATCTTCTCAATTCTAGCAATTGCAGCATCAACTAGTTCAATAGGCTTAACTTCACCTTTTTTTACTAACTCTGCTTGTGCAGTAGCGTCCAATAATGCAAGTTCATCCATAAATATTTCCTCTCACTTAAATTAACTAATTATGACTAGATAAAGCAACTAGTGTTGGGTTAGATACATTTTCGCCATGAGCTAGCACTGAGTCTAGTTCAGCAGATAAATCCCCTGTGCCAGCAGATAAAGACTTAAAATCAAAAATCTTATGATCCATCATATGAGATGGGATTATCCGCCCAAGTGCAGCAAACATTGATGTCCAGACTTGTGGAAATTCTGATTCTAAATCTTTAATTAATCTTTTTACTCGTTTACGTTTTAAGTTTTCTTGTGAGCCGCATAAATCACAAGGAATAATTGGAAAATTTTGTGTAGCAGCATAAGCAGCTATGTCTGTTTCACGTAAGTAAGCCAAGGGGCGAATAATCATATTACGCCCATCATCACTTCGTAGAACTGGAGGCATAGCTTTCATTGTGCCATTAAAAAAGAAATTTAGCAGAAAGGTTTCTAAAATATCGTCGCCATGATGACCAAGTGCTATTTTGCTGCAACCTTCTTCAACTGCTGCATTATAAAGAATCCCTCGGCGAAGCCTTGAACAAACTGAACACATTGTTTCACCTTCAGGAATTAAACGCTTTACAATTGAGTAAGTATCTTTCTCAATAATGCGAAATGGCACACCTAAATTAGCAAGATAGGCAGGTAGAATATCAGGAGGGAAATTTGGCTGTTTTTGGTCTAAATTAACTGCCAACAATTCAAATTTAACTGGCGCACGTTTTTGTAAATGATAAAGAAGTGATAGCAAAGTATAACTATCTTTCCCACCACTTAAACAAACCATAATGCGGTCGCCTTCACTAATCATTGAATAATCTTCTATGGCTTGCCCCATACGACGATAAAGGCGTTTTTGAAGTTTTTCTATTGAATCATTATTTATTTTTGTGGACAAACTCATCTCTTTATCTTTCTATCCATTAAAAATTTAATTTATCAAACGCTGTTTTAATTCTTGTTCAAACTCATTTAAGCTTCTAAAACGAGTATGACGAGAAAGAGCCTGGTCAATATCGCTATTTTGTGCTAATTCTGAAAGAACATTTATTGTTATGTTAATACCACGTTCAGATAAAAGCTCAACTGCGGCTAAAGAATATTGGTAAGCTACTTGAGCTTGTTCAGGAGAAAATCTAATAAAAGAGCCGCTTAAATTTTTTAAGTTAAAGCTAGGATTTTGAGCTACAAGACTTGCTAATTGACGGTAATATTGCCTAGCAGAATCACCTTCTACTAGTTGAGCAATACCTTCATTAAGCCAGGTTGGACATTTTCCACGAGCCTTAAAATATACAAAAGAATGGGCTAACTCGTGTGTTATGGTTTTAGAAAGTTCTGTATTAATTTGATTTAGCCCACCTACAGGAACCCTCAATTTTCCATCATTTACAGCACCTGCCCAGCTTGGAGCGCGAGTTATATCTGAAAAAGTTTGTTTTGTATAAAAAACTGCATTAATTCTTTCTTTTGGTTCATAGTTAAATTGGCGTTTTAATTGGCTGTAGCTTGCTTCTAATGTAATTAATAGCTGATTTTCAAGCTCTAAGTTATTTGACCCACCTTCTAAAACCAGGTTAAAAAATCTGCTACGCTCATTACTAAAATCTCTGGAAACGCTTAATTCTTTTTCAGCTTTTGTTAAAGCATCTTTAATTAGCCCGTTGTCACCTAGTTTTAAGCCTGTTCGCCAAGTGTCAACAGCCTTTTGGATCTCATTTAAGTAATAATAGGCTGAGCCTAAAAAATAATAACCAAGTTGATTTTTATCATCTATTGATAGAATTTTGCTGGAATGTTGGACAACCTCACGATAACGACCTTCTTGCAAGTTAATATTACTTAAACCAAGTAAAGTATCTATATGATCTTCTTTCAAACTTAAAGCACGGTTTAATAGTTCTTTTGCTTTATCTAAATTTCCTGCTTGTTGCTCAGTAAAAGCAACTATATTCAAGGTTTTAACTAAAGAAGCAATTTTTGTTTTGTCTGTTGGGTCATTTTTTAGCTCTGCTTCTAGTTTTTCTACTGCTTCCATATTGGAATTACCCTCTATGGTACGAACAATAGGAAATCTTGGGATTGGGCGTAGTTTTGTTGGTTTAGAAGTATCTGAATTATTATCTGAATTATTATTAGGTTGGTTAGGAAAGGCTTTTAAGTCTTCCCCCTTTTCTTTATCACGTTCTAGGCTTTCTATTTTATCGCGTGAAACAGTTAAAATTGAGTCGCCAATCCAATAGCGAACAACTGTGCCTTCTTCCCGAAAAAAATCGCATTTAATAACTCGACCATCTTTTAATTTTATGGTATCAGCCCAAGAGTAAGGAGTAGAAAATAGTAGTGTTATTAAACTAGCAATTAAAAAATTTTTACTATTGTTCATAATTTATTACCCCTAAATAATATTGCCTAGAATAATGAATGAGGAAGAAACCTTAAATTTCTTCCTCATTCAATTAATTAAAACAAAATAGATTAATATGTAGTAGCTATAAACTCTGCCACTGAACCTTTATTTTTTAGTTCTGCACCTGCTTTTTGGGCTTCTGCAAAGCTTTGATAACGTCCTACTCGTACACGATACCAAATACCTTTTGCTCCTAAATCAGCCCTTACAACATAAGCTTCTGCACCGCTACTACGTAATTTTTTTCCAATACTTTCTGCTTCACCTTGGCTTTGAGTAGCACGTACTTGGACAGTATATTTTCCTGCTCCAGCTAAAGAATCTGGCAAACTACCGCCTGTGCTTGGCTTATCAGTCGCTTTTGGTGTTGGTGTTACTTTTGGAGTTGGGCTAGTTGCAGGTGTTGGGCTAACACTTGCCTTTGGTGTTGGACTAGTTGTAGTTGGTGTTGGGCTAACACTTGCCTTTGGTGTTGGGCTAGTAATTGGCTCATCAGGTGTTTGAACTACAGTAGGAGTATTTTTTACTATTTGTGTTTCTGTAGGTGTAGGTGAACTTGTTACAACTGGTGTTGGAGTCCTAAAGAAAGCAAAATAAATAATTACCCCAAGAAGTGCTACACTAGATCCTACTATCAATCCTTTAAATAAACCACTTCCACTACTCTCAGCTTCTTCTGATGCTGGTGGTGGAGAAAATATATCTGGGTTATAAACTGGTATAGGTAATTCTTCTGTCTTTATTTCTTCTTTTAATGGTTTATTAAGTATATCTGCTTTAGCTTTAGGAGGATCTGACTTTGGCTCCTTTTTAGCTGGTTCTGCTTTAGGTAAGTCTACTTTAGGCGGCTTAAATGCTGGTATTTCTGAAGCAGGCTTATCTTCTTTTTTAAGAACAGGCGGTTCTGTTTTAGGTTTTAAGGATGGTGGAGGAGGTATTTTTGACTCTGCTTTTTTCTCTTCTTCACCTTTAGTTAAACTAAATGGAGGAGAATTTGGTAATTTTTCCTCCATTTTTACAGGCTCTTTAACAAGGTTAGCACCAGGCTTTTCTAGTGTTGGTGCTACAGCAGGAGGAATAAAAGTAAAAGGACTAGATTGTTCTTTTTCTTCTAAATTAAAAGTAGGCTCAGAAGAAAGTTGTTTTGTTTTATTTTCATCTGCTTTTGTAGCTTCATTTAGTGGTGCTAATGAAGGCACACCAACTGAGGTTTTTAAGTCAAAAATATTATCACTTTGCTCTTTCTTGATTTCTGCTTTTTCTTCATTGTCTGCTGATTGCCAAGCAGGTTTACCAGCTTCAACAGCTACTGTAGCATTTAGATCTTCAGAAGCCTGGCTAAGGCCAGAGGATATTTCACTACTAGGTTTTGTTTCTGGTAAATTAAGGTCAAATTCAAATACAGGCGGAATAGGTATTGTTAATTTTTTTTCTGCCTTTTCTGTCTTTTCTTCTGATTTTTCTTTAGTACGAGATTCTATAACAGAAGCAATATCTGCATTAGTCATGGCTAAAGTGCTGTTTACCTCAGAAATTGGTTCTAAGGGATCTGTAAGATCTCTTTTGGTGTCTGCACTAGCTGTTTCTGTATTAGGCAATTCACCTGATTCTTTACGAGTTGTCCCTACTGCAATTGGAGTAGAATCATCAGAAAAACTAAACTTTTCTTTTGGCTCTTCAGCAGGTTTTTCCGCATTTGGATCAAGAAAATTAAAATTTGCTTCTACTTTTTCTTCCTTAGATGGTATAGGTAAGTCAAACCCTACCTCTTTAGGTTTACTTAAATCAGAAAAATCGAAAGCAGGTGATTTTACTGGTTCATTAATTTCATTTGAAGGATCCGTAAAAGAGAAACCAAAGTCTTTTTTTGAAGCTTCTTCATCCGTTTTAGCTTGAGCTTCTTCCATAGCCTTCTTGATTTGTGAGGGAGGAGATCCCATTACCATTGTAGACTCACCATCAAAGATAGCTTGTGCTTCTTGTGCTTCTTTTTTAGATTCTTCTTCAGGAGGCTTAAAGCTAAATGGGCCTGTAATTGGGCCGGGTTTATTTAATTCTTCTTCTGTAGCAGGTTTAGTATCTGTTACATTTGCTACTAAGCCAGCATTTGGGATAGTTGGTTGACAAACTGGAGGAGTTTGATATCTGCTAGTTCCTTTTTGAACTGCTTCTGCCGATTTTTCTTCTGTTTTTTGGTTAGGACGTACTTCTATACGTGCTTGACAATTACGGCAAGTAAATTTACCTCCACCGCCCGGTATACGCGAAGGATCTATACGATATACATGTTGGCATTTTGGACAAGTAATTTTTAAGGGTTGTGCCTTTAGTGTTCCTGTTAAGCCTCCACCTACTAATGCACCTGTTAAACCCGCCTCCACAGATGGATTTGGGGCTGTTTGTAATTTGCTAGGTAGCAGTGGTGCAGTTTTAGCTGCTGAAGTTGGCTCTCGTTTTGGTTCACTATCAGCTTTACTTAGGGTTGATTTCTTTATACCTGGGCCAGTAAAAAAGCCTTCATCTTCACTTTTTGAATCACTTTGATTTGATGTAGCAGGTGGTGGTGAGCTAGTAGCTTTTGCTTCATCAACTGCTTGTTTTTGTTCTTTTAGATCTTTGCTTGATGCTGACTCTGTAACAGTAGCCTCATTTTGTCCAGCTTGTAGTGGTCGAACTTCTACTTTTGCTTGACAACCCCAGCAAGTAAACCTTGCCCCTTTTGCAGGAATGCGCGAAGGATCTAGTCTATACTCACGCCCACATTTTGGACAGGCAATTCTCATGATAGCCTCCTCAACCTGATTAGCTCAAAATCTGATGTCTAACTTCATTAACTATTAACATTTTCTCTGCTTAACATAACTGTTTCCCATTCTTGATAAAGCGATTCTAGCTTTTCATTAAGCCTATCATATTCTATTTGCAATTGAGTTAACCGCTCTGGACTGCGAGCGACCTCTAAGCTAGCTAGTGATTGAGAAACTTGAGAAACCTCTGATTCTAACTCTGCAATGTCTTTTTCAATCACAGTTATATCACGTAGAACTGTTTTTACAGTTTTAGGTTTGGTAATTTTAGTGATATTGCGCACTTCACGTGCTTGCTGTGCGCGAAGTTGCTGCTCTTGTTCAATACGTTTTTGGCGCACTTCACAATATTCTGAATATGTGCCAGAAAAAATTTCTGCTTGTTTGCCGTCTAAGTATACTATTTCTGTTGCCAATCGATCGAGAAAATATCTGTCATCATGGAAACAACTAATGCTGTACCAGCAAATCCATCTAAAGCACTTTCTAGGGCTTCTCTTGAAATAATGTCTAAATGATTAGTTGGTTCATCCAAAACCAGTACATTAACCCGGCTATAGACTAATTTCGCTAAAGCTAGACGACCTTGCTCACCACCACTAAGATCAGAAACTTGCTTAAATACATCATCCCCAGAAAAATTAAATGTTCCAAGAAATGATCTCAATTTTACTTCTTCTGCATAAGGCTCAAGTTCTCTTATCTCATCAATTACCCGATTACTTTGGTTAAGTTCATTAAGTTGCTGGTCATAGTAGCCAATACTAATATTACTACCCCAATGTACTTCACCATTTAATGCAGGTTGACGATTTAATAAAGTGCGTAGTAATGTGGTTTTTCCTGTACCATTACCACCTATGATAGCTAATACTTCTCCCCGACGCAAAGTAAAGTTAATTTTTGTAGCTAAAGAATGTGTTTGATAACCGATGGATAAATCTTCTACAGTTAACACTATATCACCACTACGTGCAATTGGTTTAACAGAAAAACTAGCAACTGCTTCTGTTGTAGTTAAAGATTCTACCTTTTCCATTTTCTCTAGCATACGCCGACGAGATTTTGCTTGCTTAGTTTTTTGACCTGCTAAATTACGTCTAATAAATTCTTCTGTACGTTCAATAAGCTCTTGTTGCTGTTCATAAGCACGAAGTTGTGCTTTACGGCGTTCTTCTCGCTCCTCAAGATAAAAAGAAAAATTACCAGGATAATTACTAATTTTGCCAGTTTCCAATTCTAAGATTCTATTTGTACATTTATCAAGCATATAGCGATCGTGAGAAATAATAACATAGGCTGACTTATAAGAGATTAAAAATTCTTCTAACCATTCAATAGCACTTATATCTAAATGGTTGGTAGGCTCATCTAAAAGTAAAATGTCTGGTTCGCCTAAAAGAAGTTTTGCAAGGCTAAGTCTTGCTTGTTGGCCGCCACTTAGGTGGGTGACAGACAATGAAAAGTCTGCCTTATTAAAACCCAAACCTAGTAAAACAGCTTCAGCACGTGCTGAAACAGTAAAACCACCTGCCATTTCATAGCTTTGTTGCAGTTCACTATATTCAATTAAAGCTGTTTCTAAAGCTTCATCAACAAGTTCTGTCATAGCTTGTTCTAGCTTTTTCATGCGTGATTCTATTTCATGTACTTTTGTAAAAACGCTTAATGCACTTTCTAAAATTGTCGTTCCTGCTACAACCCGATGTTGTTGTGCTAGAAGTCCAATGGAAAGATTACTAGCGCGGAAAATTTGCCCTTGATCTGCTTGTTCTGTAGCTAATAAAAGACGAAAAATTGTAGTTTTACCAGCACCATTACGGCCAACTAGACCAACTTTTTCGCCAGGATTAATCTGGAAGCTTACACCACAAAGCACTTTATCTGTAGCATATGACTTATAAATATCTTCAAATCGAAATAACATAATAGTCAATTGTTAAACCATAAGATAAATAGAGTCATCATCTTATGGTTTAAAGTTAATATTTTATTTTTCTGTTGGTTTCTTTTCGCTACTTTTATCTGTAGTAGCGTCTTTGGTTTCTTTGGTTGGGTCAGTAATTGGATTTTCTTTAACCTCTTTATTTTCCTCTGGTTTAGGTGTAGCTTTATTTTCTGTAGCATTAGAACCTGTAGCTAAACTAGTAGGTCTTAGAGAGCCAAAATTATCTGGGTTTTGAAGCATTCTTTGAGCTAAGAAATTTTCTACTTTAGTTTGGCTCATTGCTGTTGCAAGCAATGCAGAGTTAAGAACATTTTTGCGTTGAGAAAGTAAAAGTTGAGAAATTTGACTCTTTACTTGGGGATTATCTAAAGTAAGCTTTTCTTCTTGAGTGCGTTTAGCCGTCAGCTTAAAGATATACCAACGACCTTTAGAGCCTTGTACAGGAGGAGTGATATCACCTTCTCGCATTTGATAAAAAGCTTGTATAAGTTGAGGAGGAAAGCCTCCTTGTTGCAAAGCTTGTTCATCTAAAAATCCTAGGTCGCCTCCCTTTAATGCAGAAGGATCTTCTGATTGTGTACGAGCTACTGTAGCAAAATCGCCACCTGTTTTTAACTGGCTATAAAGAGTTTCTATTTTTTGTTTAGCTTGGTCTTCACCAATGGCATCGTTTTTTGCTTTATTATCTGCTGCATCAACAGTTATCTGACTAATATTAATACCTTTACCAATAGTAAATTGTCCTGGGTTATTATTATAATATTCTTCTATTTCTTTATCTGTTGGTGGTTTAACCTGGCTAGTTTTTTCTTGTAGTTTAGCAACCGCCATTTTTCTACGTTCTTCTTCACGAAACTCTTCTTCTGACATTCCTATATTTTTTAATTCTTTTTGAAAATCATCAGAAGAAAGCCCTCGTTCCTGAATAGCCTTTTGTATTAAAGCTTGTACATCTTCATCACTAATTTTAATGTTTTCTTGTTTTGACCTTTGATAAAGAACTTCATCAGTAATTATTGAATCTAGTACTTGAAGTCGTGCTGAAGCTAATTCAACGATATTTAGATCGGTAATTTTTACCTGTCTGACTTTGTTGCAACTTGTTCAATAAGTCGATCTACTTTAGAAAGAGGTATTTCTATACTTCCTACTTTAGCGACTGTTTCCCCACCACTACCACTAGTGTTAGAGCCTGCTTTGCTACCAGTATCACAAGCAACGGTTAAAGAAAATAATAAAACTAGAGAAAATAACAACATTTTGAGTCTACTAGACTTGACTTGCACAATAAACTTGCTCCTTTTTGCCCTTATTATTTGACTTAGTAAAAGTGGTTTGCTATAAATAGCGTTTTCTATTAAAAACTGAATTTGAAATCATACCAATAAACGCGCCGAAAATAAAATATCAAAACCCTTGTCACCAAGCATAATTTTTGGCACTAGCAGAGGAGATAAAGTTTTATGTCAATGAAATGTGATATTTGCAAAAGGCCACAATTTGGCAACCGTGTTAGCTTATGCTAATAACCGCACTAGACGCAGATTTAACCCCAATCTACAAAGAGTTCATACAGTTGTTAACAATACACGCTGTCACTTAAAAGTTTGTACTCAATGTATTAAAGGCGGGAAAGTTACTAAAGTTTAATTTTCCATTAAAAATTTACATAAAACCTACTAAGCACGAAATTGTAAGTAATTTCGTGCTTGAGTGTTTATTCTGATACACCTATCTTACTTTTTTGCTTCTTAAATAGCTTAAATAATATTTCTGTAACCTTTCCTTATTCTAACTTCCTAGTTTATACTGTAAAAACCAACTTAAAATTAAATAAACATTACATAAATCAATTTCCATAAACTTAGTTAGGAGTAAAAATTTATGAAAAAAATTTTTCTTATTAGCCTAATAATATGTTCTTTTTTAACAATATCTTATCAAACCTCAATAAATGCACAATCTCATAGCACAAAACTGTTAATTACTCTACTGACATAAATTTATTTCCCATTAAACAAGACAATAAATGGGGTTACATTGATAAAACTGGTAAAGTAGTTATAGCAGCAGAATTTGATCAAGCTAGCTTTTTCTCTCAAGGTCTGGCATTTGTACGTAAAGATAACAAAATAGAAGTAATTAACAGCCGTGGAGAAACAGAATTTTACCTACCTAATAATGTCAATAATTATGCTGCATTTTCTGAAGACTTAGCTGTAGTTGCAATTAATGGTAAATATGGCTTTATTAATAAAAAAGGTGAAATAGTAATTACACCACAGTTTGATCAAGCCCGGTCTTTTTCTGAAGGCTTAGCAGTAGTTAAAATTGGGGATCATTATGGCTTTATTGATAAGTCCGGCCAAACAGTAGTTAATCCACAGTTTTTTTCTGCTACATCATTTTCTGAATCTTTAGCAGCAGTACGATTTAAGCAAAATGATTTACACCCTGCTTTTATAGATAAAACTGGAAAAGTGTTCTTCTATTTGCCTAATGAAACGCTTGGAAATTTTACTAAAACAGATATCACAGAAGTAACTAGCCAAGATTTAGGTTATGAAAAATCCTCCTATAATTTAAGCAACTTTAAAGCATCAATAACTTTTGAAAATCGAGCTTTTTCAGAAGATTTAATTTCTGTAAGAATTAATAATAAATATGGTTATATAAACAAAGCAGGCGAAATTGTTATTGCACCTATGTTTGACTTTGCTGATGCTTTTAATGAAGGTTTAGCTCAAGTTAGCATTAACGGCAAATGTGCTTATATTAATAGTTTAGGCACAGTAATTATAAAAACACCTTTTGATTATTATAACTGTAGTGGTTTTGCTAATGGCTTAGCTCAAATACAAGTAAAAGGTAGTGTTGGTTATTTAGATAAATCTGGACAATTTCTTTGGCCTTTAACTAAATAGCTAATTATAAGAAAAATCTTAAAACCAGTTTGAACCTTTTTTTTTTAAGCTGGTTTATATTTTTGACTAAAGCTTTTAATAAGCTAGACAAAACCATCAAAAAACAACCAAATAAAATTCTTGCGAGGAATCCTAGCTGTGTCTTCTGATGAAAATTTAATGACGCGCTTTGGTCGAGGTGATGAAACAGCGTTTTCCGAAATAGTTGGCCGTCACCAACACCGATTACTTAACTTTATTTACCGTCGAACAGGTTCACGTGAACTAGCTGAAGATATTGTTCAAGAAACATTTTTACGTGTGGTTAATGCTGCATCTCGTTATCAAGCAACTGCTAAATTTACTACTTGGCTTTATACAATCGCTCTTAATCTTTGGCGTAATGAAGTAGCTCGTCGTCGCAATCCATCAGAGCTTTCTGAAAGAGATCGAATTCAAGAAAGTGTTTCTTTAGATCAACAAGTAGATTTTAGAAAACTACAAGATCTAATGCAGGATTTAAGCGAAGAACATCGCCTAGTTTTAGAGCTTAGTTTTATAGAAGGTTGGACAAATCAGCAAATTGCTGATCTTCTTTCTTGTTCAATTGGGACAATTAAATCACGAAAATTTTACGCATTAAAAGCGTTACGCAAACGCATGGGTATAGACGATGAGCGAGATGAACGAATGTCAGAATCTACAACAGCAATTGGATGAGTATTTATCCAATCATTTATCAGACTTTGCTAAACACCGTATTGACAACCATTTACGCCAATGTTCTATTTGTGCAAAAGAAGTAAATGGTTACAAAATAGTTATTGGGCAATTACGCTCACTTGCAAAGTCTGCTAATATTGAGCCAAGCTTATCACTAGAATATAGCTTAAAGCGTATTACTCAACCAAATCCAACACAAGAACTATTTACTAGTAGTAACTATAATGTTTTGATCCTTAGTGGTACATTATTATTTGTACTTGGTACAATATTTGGATTACTTAATTATTATGGTGCTGTAAGTAGTTCATTATTAATTAGTTTTATAAGTGCTTTGTTGGGAAGCGTAGTTTTAGCAACAGGTCTAATACAAATGAGACGTAAAACTAAAAGCAGTAAGTAATTTTAAGCAACAATAACTTCTATCTATCATGACAAATCGGCTGCAAATTCCTAAGCTAGTAGAATTGCTAGGAAGGCTAGCTTTAGCTGGCTTAGGGTTATTGTTACTTTGTACAGTTAGCTTAGTAATTCTGCGAAATTACACGGAAAATATTCTTGTACAACGAGCCGCACTAGATTTGCCTTTGCTAAAAAATCGTTGGCCGCAATTTAAGAAATCTGTTGCTCATTTGCATGAACCTATTAGCAAACTTTTAGCAAACTCAGATAACTTAACTGTTGACGAAAACATTCAACAGCTAATGCATGAAACTACATCAGCCCATACTTATACATTAGCTGGAAGCTATGACCAAGGCAAAATTATTGCTCACATTGAAGTGGTTTTATTTGAAAAAGACAAAGTTCGTCCTGTTGCCTGGTTTTGGTCGCCCTATGTAGATACAGGTCTTACTAATACAGAGCTTTATACAAGAGTAAGTTTACAGCAACTTGAACAAACAGAACTACTTAACACCAATGGATTAGTCTTAGAAGTTTTTTCACCAGAAACAATTGCTAATGAACGTCGTGCAAGAATCTTTTTTTACTTACATACAGAATGGCATTATTACGAAACTTGGATAAAAATCTTAGTCCGTGTCTCACAACTTTTAAGCCTTATTACAGTTTTATTAATAGCTACCTGGGCTTACTTTTCTACTAATAAACTAACTAGCAGTCTGCTAGTAATACTAATATCTATTGTAGGACTAATAATTTACAGTTCTTTTATGTTAAAAGCTCTTAGTTTACGTACTATCCTAACAATGTTGATAACACTTCAATTTGGAGCTAGTGCTAATCGAGCTAGTGACTTTGCTGGTCTAAGTTTATTAGTAGGTGCTGCTTACGCACTATTATTATTAGGTTTATTACATCTACCAAGCAAGTCTGCTTGCAGTAGTTGCAAACGAAATGTTAAAGAAGATTATCGTTTCTGTCCATTTTGTAATTTTGCACTAAAACGTAATTGCTCCCGCTGTGCTAAGGCTGTTGATACACGTTGGAATTACTGTCCTAGTTGTAGCGAGGAAATATGACCAAAGATAGTGCTTTCCTTATATTTCTAAGACGGACTCTAACTATATTACTAATAGGGTTAATAGGACTTTTATGTACTTATTTAACTTTAGCACGTATTAATAAAGCAGAATCTTATAAAAAAGGAATGGCAGCTATTAACCAATCCCTTGAATTTTGGCCTACAATTTTATCTCAATTAGAAGCTTCACGTGGAACTATCCCTATTTCAACAACACAAGAAACTTTACTTAATAACTTAAGATTTATCAATTTGTTAGACTCTTTAGCTGCTAAACAAAAAGAAAAAATCCTAGTAGCAGGAACAAAAGTCCCTATTTATGTAAGATTTTACTTACATACTACTAATGCTCATATAGTACCTTTACCAGGTAATATTAGTACACCAAAACAAGATAAAGACCTTTGGCTACCAACTTCTGTAGAAGTAATTGCAGCACAACAAGATATTTTGCTAGCAGATTTTATTGACAAAAAAAGCCAACCCACTTGGGCAATTGACCCATTAGAACTAGAAACTCGACTTAATAATAACCCTGGGGTTTTATCTTGCATACTTGTAATTAACGCGCCTGGAGGTCAAGAACAAACTCTATCCTGGGTTTATCAAATATTACTAATGGTAATTTCCTTACTTATTTTCTTTGTTCCAACTTATGTTTGGTATGACTCACGTGGTCGCTATAGAAATGTTGTTTTGTGGACAATGCTTGTAACACTAACCAACATAGCAGGATTATTAATTTACTTGTTAGCAGGTCGAGTTTTAGCAACTACTTGTCCAGAATGCAACCAAGCTGTTAGCGAAGACCAAAAATTTTGTCCTTTTTGCCGAGTTTCTCTTAAAACGGAATGTATCCACTGCGGCCAACCTTTTGGCTCAAACTGGCAATTTTGTGCTAGTTGTGGTCATAAACCTACAAAAGATTAGCTTTACTACTTATTTTGTGCTTTTTCTTCAATCTCTCTTAAAAGTAGTTCTGCTTTTGTTTTTAATTCTATGTCTTCTTCCTTAAGTAATGGCTGAAGTATCTTTTTTGCTCCCTGGTAATCTGTTGTAGCTATTTGTAGTTGAGCTTGTGTTAAAAGAAATTGTTTCTTCCTTGGAGCAAGTAAAACTGCCATTTTTGCTTGCTCTAATCCTGTTTTGTAATCTTCTCCTAAACCTAGCTCGCTAAGTGCCGCTAAATTATATGCTTGGGCAAATTCTGGGCGAAGTTTTATAGCTGATTGAGCATTATTTTTAATCTCTTTTAGCACTTCTCCACTTAACTTGTTGTCTATTTTACCCATCAAATAAAGTGCATTAGCATATTGGTAGTAAACTTGATAATTTTTTGAACTACGTGCTATTGCTTGCTGAAAATATTCTTTTGCTTGAGAATATTTTTCTTGCTTCATAGCAATAAACCCAAGGTTTTCTAGAGTTTCAACTAAGTTTGTATCCAAAGCTTTAGCTTGTTGTAAAGATTTTTCAGCATCTTCTAAACGCCCTATTTGCAGCAGTAAATTACCTAAATAAACTTGTGTTTGTGCTTCGCTTAAGGTTTGTATAGGTAAATTTTTATCTAATGCAGGTGCCTTTAATTGATACTTGACTACAGGATAGTACTTATTATTAACATAGCCTCTTAAAGTATCTTGCATTTCTTCAAAACCAACCCCAAAAGCTTCTGTAAAAGCTTGTTCAGGTGTTTTGCCAATTCTAATTAGCTTAATAAACTTAAAAAGCTGTGGTTTACGAACTCCTCGTTCAGAAATCATTAAATAATGCACAAATAACCAAGATTGGGTATAAAAAAAGCTAGATTTATCACTTTCATTATAGGCAGGAGAGTTAAAATCAACTTGGATTAACTCCTTTAATGGAATTAGCTTTAAGCCATTGTTTTGCAAATACTCTACATGAAAAGGCAATGGTGTTCCAAGTACAACTTCGTTTTTATCTATTTCAAATGTGGAATAAAGTTCTGCTAGCCCTTCATTTATCCAAGGTGGAAGTTCAACGGTGCTAAAATTGAGTAGCAAATGAACATACTCATGAAAAATAACTCTTAAGGTTTCTACCGTACTATCAATAGCTATAATATTTCCATCTTCGCCAGATTGAAAATAGCCGCTAATATCTTTTCTTACTTTGCCTTTATAAATAGGCTTAAAAGGGTTAAAAGACCTATCATCCCTAAAAATAACTACTGTCACTGGCACAGGTTCGCTTTCAGGTAC
Organism: Blastocatellia bacterium; assembly: GCA_016713405.1. NCBI lineage: Bacteria > Pseudomonadati > Acidobacteriota > Blastocatellia > Blastocatellia bacterium. The sequence goes on along the minus strand of JADJPF010000024.1, from coordinate 175,671 downwards.
ATTTGGATAAAGCTGGACTAAGGTATAGCGAAATTGTTCTAGTTTTTGAGTAATTTCTTTTGTTTTCTTCTCATCAGCATTGCTAACAACATTAAAATTTTTACTTTGCAGATTTATCCATTTATCTTTTGCCAAAGCAGTTGAAGCAAAACAAAATATTATTAGTCCAACAATAACAACACTTAGCTTATTTTTAAGGTTTTTCATAACTAGTTCCTAAAAGCTATGTTTAATGATAATTTCTCTAAGTTTATATTTAACTTTTAGTTTTCTCCAGAACTTTTACAAATCTTCTGGATCTATGCCAAGTTCCTTTAACTTTGCTGCTAGACGTTCTGCCTTTTGTAAAGCTTCTTCCTTAGCTTGTGTTTCTTCTCTAACTTTTTGTAATGCAAGTTCTTTCTCTTGGCGTTCTTGTTGGGCTAACTCATCCCCTGTCAAAATAAGATTTCCCTCTGAATCAGTCCAACGTAACCAAGTGTCATGCTTACCTTCAAACTCACCTTCCCAAAGAGTAACCCTTAAATTTGGCAAAAGATCTTCACTTTCATAAGAATATAAGTAATAAGCATTATCCCTAAGATGGTACACTGATAATTTTTCACTCATAATATGCTTCATTGGATCATAAATTATATAAAATGGTATCCTCATCTTGGCATAACGATTTACTTTTCTACCTTTTTCGCCACCTTCTTTGTTAGAAACAATTTCAATTACTAAATCTGGCACTTTTCCAAACTGCCAAACAAAATAAGAACGATGTTCTTTTTTCCACCAATCATCATCTATTTCTACATCCAAACTTACAAAAACATCTGGAACTATAGGATTTTCTTTTACTGAATTAAAAATACCTACATTTGCCGTTGCTAAAAACTTAGCTTCTCCAGGAGCTTTCCAACCACTGTAAAGAGAACTTGTTAATAATCTTTGATTTTTTTCTGAAGGTAAATTATCCACTGGCGTTTCGTCCTCCGTTACCAAATGACTTACATCTACTTCTATTTTTTCCGTTAACTCTTCAACTTCGTCATCTTCTGTTACTAAATGACTTACGTCTACTTCTATTTTTTCTACTAGTTCCTCAGTTTTATCATTTTGTGTAACTAAAGGGATTAGAACCGTTTCTCTTACTAACTCTTTAGACATATTTACTCCTTAAAACCTCTTAAACTACCTAAGTTTTTTACCAGCTATTTATCTTTGGATATTTCTAAAGGCTTGATTTTTATTGTGCAAGAAAGTTGCTATTTTGTCTATAGTTTACCCCTTTAAAAACCTTAAAGTTTGTTTTGAACCTTAAAGCTTTTAACTTTGTTTAAACGAGACAAAAGAAAACGTGTAAAAAATATGGGAGGCTTTATGCGTGCAGCCCTATTATTGATAACTGTGGTTTTATTGCTAGCATTTATTTTTAGCTTGTTAGGCTTTCAATTAAGCTTAGTTGTGCTTATTTTTACTTCCTTATTTATCCTATGGACAAATTCTAAATCATCCAACAATTACTAGGCTATAGCCCAATTTTCCTTGCATGTTCTGCAATTTTTTCGCTCACTTGTAAAGCTAAATCCAAAGCATTACGTCCATCTTTACCCGTCACTGCTGGAATTTGATTGTTAATTACTGACTCAACAAATGATGCTAGTTCGGCTCTTAAAGGTTCATCTGCTGTCACTGGCAAAAGCCCTGCTTGAATAGGCAAGCCTCCAGCATTTTTTGTAGGTCTTAAACTCCAAATCCCTGCTTGTTGAGTAACATAATCTAAAGAAATATAATCATTTGGCTGAAAAAGTCTTAGCTTACGAGTCTTTTCATTAGAAATACGACTAGCAGTAATATTTGCTATACACCCGCTAGCAAATTCTAAACGAGCGTTAGCAATATCAAATTTAGGAGAAATCACTGGGATTCCTACAGCAGTAATGTTTGTTACCAGAGATTTTACAAGCCAAGAAATAATATCTAAGTCATGTACCATTAGATCCATTACTACATCAATATCTAGGCTACGTGGTGAAAATAAACTTAAACGATGAGTTTCAAAAAATCTTGGAGTAGTAACAACTTTACTAACAGCAACAACTGCTGGATTAAAACGTTCTAAATGACCAATTTGCAGACAAAGATTGTTTTTTTCTGCTGTTGCAATTAGCTCATCCGCTTCTGCCAAAGTACAAGCAATAGGTTTTTCAATTAGCACTGCAATTTTATTACTTAATAAATCACACCCAATAGAACAATGATCAATGGTAGGAACAGCTAAACTAGCAGCATCAATTTTTCCAAAAAGCTCTCTATAATCAGAATAAAACTTAGTGTTATATTCGCTAGCAATTGCCTCTCCTCGTTCCTTATTGCTATCACAAACCCCAACTAGCTCAACTCCTGCCATTGATGAATAAATTCTGGCATGATGACGACCTAAATAACCTACTCCAATAACAGCAACTTTTAACATCTAAATTTAACCTTCCTAATTTTTAATTTTCTAATTTGATTTTCCTACAGTTAAGCTATTTAATTCTAAAATAAAGTCTTCTGCCCACAGACGAGTTTTAGCATCTGCTGTTAAAGCATCTTCAATACTAGATAAATTGCCAACACCTTGTTTTTCACAGCTAGACAAAGCATTATCTATAACTCTTGGAATATCCATAAAACCAATACTGCCATCAAGAAATCTAGCTACAGCAACTTCATTTGCAGCATTAAGAACCGTTGGAGCAATTCCACCTAAACGCAAGGCTTTATAAGCTAGTGAAATTGCTGGAAAACGACTCTCATCAGGTGCAAAAAATTCTAGTTTTTGTAAGTTGGTAAGATTTAATCTAGGCAGGTCTAAAACTAATCTATCAGGGTAAGTCATAGCGTATTGAATTGGCAATCGCATATCTGTAAGCCCCATTTGAGCTAAAAATGAGCCGTCAACCAGTTCAATCATTGAATGCACTACGGATTGAGGATGAATAACAATATCTATTTGATCAGCAGTAAAACCAAAAAGCCAACGGGCTTCAATAACTTCTAGTCCTTTATTCATCATAGTTGCAGAGTCAATAGTAATTTTTGCTCCCATTTGCCAAGTAGGGTGTTTAATTGCTTGTGCTACTGTAGCTTGTTGCATTTCTTCTAATGTTGCATTGCGAAAAGGCCCACCTGACGCGGTTAAAATAAGTCTTACTACTTCCGAAAAGCGTTCACCCCTTAAACATTGGTGTAGGGCGTTATGTTCGCTATCTACAGGCAAAATTTCTGCTCCATTTTCTTGAGCGCATTTTTGCATAAGCTGACCAGCCATTACAAAAGGCTCTTTATTAGCAATTGCAACTCGTCTGCCAAGTTCAATAGCCTTGTAGGTTGGCAGCAATCCCAACGCTCCAACCGTTGCAGAAACGACTATTTCCGCCTCTGAATGTGTAGCAACAGCAAGCATTCCTTCCATTCCAGTTTTTATAGTCGGCATGCCGACATTTAAGCCTTGCAAGCGTTTTACCAACTCTTTAGCGTGTTGATCTGTTGCAACAGAAACTATTTCCGGTTTGTAACGGGCAGTTTGTTCTGCAATCAACTCTATATTTGTTCCCCCAGAAATTGCTATAACTTGAAAACGTGGAGCTAGTCGATCAACTACATCTAAAGTATTTCGCCCAATTGAGCCAGTAGAACCAAGTATTGCTACTTTTTGCATATAAAACCCTCAAAATTTTTTCTTTAATTTATCTATTTTTTAGCAAACAAAAGATATTACACCAAACCTATTATTTGGGCAAAACCCTCTAGCTAGTAAATTTAGCCCAGGCCTTTAGAGCTAAAAAGTTGTGCATTGCTCTATATTTCAATAACTTGTAAAGCAAATTCCATAACTATTTAACTAAACATTAAGTTATCTTTAACTAAATATTTATGAAAGTAGTGCTATTTTTTCCCCTTTATAATACTCTTTAAGGTAAATAGCTTAATACCAAGCTATTTATTTATGAGTAAAAATCTATTTATTGAGGAGGAAGTAAATTAATGGATATCGATTTAGCAAAAATTATTCAAGATTTAATAGTCATTCTATCCCAATTTGGAATGAAATTAGTTGGTGCTTTAGCACTTTGGATAGTTGGACGTTATTTAATCAAACTAGTAAATCAAATGTTGGTTAGCTCTCTAAGAAGACAACCTATAGAACCAACAATTCTTGGTTATTTAGGTTCAGCTTTAACAGTAATACTAAATATTACTTTAGTAGTAGCTATTTTAGGCTTTTTCGGCGTTCAAACCACAACTTTTGCAGCACTTTTAGCGGCTGCGGGGTTTGCAGTCGGTACAGCTTGGAGTGGACTACTTTCTAATTTTGCTGCTGGTGCGTTTATCGTTGTTTTGCACCCCTTCAAGGTAGGTGACTTTATTTCTGCTGGTGGCATTATTGGAACTGTTGAGGAAATAGGGCTATTTGTTACAACAATTAACACTATGGATAATGTAAAAACCTTTGTTGGTAATAATAAAATTCTCTCTGACAATATACAAAATTTTTCTGCTAATCCTTTTCGCCGCGTAGATTTACTTGCACAACTTGACCATAGTGTTGATCCAAAAGCTGCTAGTCAACTACTAAGAGAGCGAATTAGCAAAATTCCAAATGTAATTGCTGAACCTAAACCAGACATTGAAATTTTGCAATTTACTCCTATGGGGCCGGTTTTAGCAGTTCGTCCTTATTGTAATAATGACCACTATTGGCAAGTTTATTTTGATACTAATCGAATAATCCGAGAAAGCTTTGGTGAAGCTAACTACCCTGCTCCAGAACAACATTTTGCTGTTAAGCAAAGTTAACTTTTTGTCTTTGCTTAATTTTCTAAAAGCTAAATAACCTTAAAAGAGCTATTTGTTAAAAACAAGTAGCTCTATTTTTTTAACTACCTGCGCTTGTGATTGTAGGCTGTTACTAAATTATGCTTAAATATCACTATCCTTTTATAACCAATCCCTATTAACAACTTTATTTTTAAGGAAGTTTTATGAGTCAAAGATTTTTTTATTATTCACTCAATTTATTACTTGTATTAGTTTTTTTACTAGCAGCAAATGTTAATCAAGTACAAGCTCAATCTGGCAGAAGAGTTCAACCACCTCCACCCGCACCAGTAGAAAATTCTAGACCTGAAACAACAAAACCAAGAGAAACCTTTGACCCACCTCCAGCCGCTAAAAATGAAGAAAAAGAGGTTGTAGAACGAAAACCTTTTGTCTTGACCTATGATCAAAATGCTTTTGAACTGCCTCAAGGCAATACAGGCAATAATATTACTGGTCTAGTTGTTAATACCTGTTTAGAACGCTTAAGACAATATGACAGTATTAGCGTTACTCCTGATAAAGAAATGAATCGCGGTCAAGCTTCTAACAAAGCAAAAGCTGATGAACATAACCACTTTATTTGGCTACAAGTTCGTGTAGAAACTTTTAACAGTAATGGTCAACCTCAAAGCTTACAAGACTTTGCAGTTGATTATGTAGTTTTTAGTCCTAAAGATGGCAAAATAAAAGCTAATGGACGTGTTTATTTACGTCCCTATCAACCTGGTGTTGGAATAGGTGGAGTTAATCTTCCTCTACCAGCTAATATTCCTCTAGGTGTTCCTGGTGTAGGTAATTCCCTACAATATTCACTGCTTCAAGCAGGCGTAGAGACAGCCGATCGCATTATGCAAGGTCTTAAAATTGCTCCTCCAACGCAACCTAATAGAAGATTTTAAGTCAAGTAACAGCTAATTTCTTGTTGGGGTTCTTTTATGCGCTATGGGTTTTTGATTGATCAACGTAAATGTATTGGTTGCCACGCTTGTACAGTGGCTTGTAAGGCTGAAAATAATGTTCCTTTAGGTAGTTTTCGCACTTGGGTTAAATATGTTGAAGAAGGAAACTTCCCCAACACAGAACGCCAATTTGCTGTTTTGCGCTGTAATCATTGTGATAATGCTCCTTGTGTAAAAATTTGTCCTGTTACAGCACTTTATACCCGTCCAGATGGAATAGTTGATTTTGATCAACAACAATGTATTGGTTGCAAAGCTTGTATGCAAGCCTGTCCCTATGACGCGCTTTATATCAATTCCCACACAGACACAGCAGAAAAATGCAATTTTTGTGCGCATCGTGTCGAAGTAGGGCTTCAACCTGCCTGCGTTATTGTTTGCCCAGAACAAGCTATTGTTACAGGAGATCTAGACAATGCAGAAAGTCCTATTTCACAACTACTTAGCAAAGAACGTGGTGTTGCTCGTAAACCTGAGCAAGGCACACGTCCTAAGCTTTATTATTTAGGCTCAGGGAAAAGTGTCTTAAAACCAGAACTTCAAAACGAGATAATAGCTATCTTTGGTCAGAAACTGGACTAGATAAACAAACCGTTGATTTACAACAATTTATTTCCAAAGCAGAAGCCAAAGCCCGTACAGCTTATGACGTACCTCATCATCAAGTTTGGGGTTGGCGCGTTTGGGCCTACCTTTGGACTAAATCCATTGCTGCTGGAGTGTTCTTTTTACCAGCCTTTGCGCTAATAATGGGTTGGCAAAAGTCTAAATCTCTGTTAGTTGCTTCATTGATTTCTTTGATTTTTCAAGTAGTTACTGGTTATTTGCTAGTGTCAGACTTGCGCCGTCCTGAAAGGTTTTTGCGTATTTTACTGCGTCCACAATGGAAGTCCTGGCTTGCAATTGGAGCTTATATTTTAACTGCATTTGGTGGTGTTTCTAGTTTAGTGTTTGTAACTGAAACTTTTTCTTTATCCAATTTAACTTACTATTTAGCAAATTCCTGGGGCAATTTTAGGAATTTTAGCAGCAATTTATAGCGGCTTTCTTTTTGCTCAAGCTGAAGGTCGGGACTTTTGGCAAAGTCGGCTAACTACACCTCATTTATTTTTCCAAGCTACTTTGGCTGGTGCTGGGGCATTAGGTGTTATTGCTCCATTAATCAATTTACTTGCAGTTTTTGCTTCTTTAACTATTGGCAAAGTACCAGAACAAATTTTTTCCTGCTTTATTAGAAATAGCTTATTAGTTGGTTTAATTGGACATTTAGCAATTATAGTTTTAGAAATAGCTTTAACTTACTTAAATAAACCTAAGCCACAAATGGCTGATGCTCGACGAGCAATGACATTACTAACACACGGGCCTTATTTTTATCAATTTTGGGCAAATGCAATATTTTTTGGGGTATTAATACCAGCATTATTTTTAACTTTTGGTTTATCAACATTTTTTGCTTCAATACTTGCTTTATCTGGTCTTTACACTTATGAAAGACTTTGGATTACAGTAGGTCAGAAAGTTCCGTTAAGCTAAAAATTCTTTAATTCTTTGGAAAATTAAACAATGTTTACTTTTGTAAAAAACTTAATTTCAAGAAAAGCACCTCGTAAAGACAAAATTGAGCCAATTAATAAAAGTGGAGAATTAAGTAATTTTCCTCCTGTAGATCGTTGGGATGATTGGACAGAATATGAAGCAGCCGAGTGGCCTGATAGGGTTGCACGCCGCTATATGCTTGTTCCTACGATTTGTTTTAATTGTGAAGCGGCTTGTGGACTGCTTGCTTATATCGACAAAGAAACAATGCAAATTCGCAAGCTAGAAGGAAATCCTGTTCACCCAGGTAGCCGAGGCCGTAATTGTGCTAAGGGGCCAGCAACACTTAGCCAAATAAACGACCCTGAAAGAATACTCCATCCTCTTAAACGTGTTGGACAACGTGGCGGTGGAGAATGGAAAAGGGTCTCTTGGGATGAAGTTTTAACAGATATTGCAGGACGAATTAGACAAGCTTTTTTAGATAACCGACATAATGAAGTGATGTACCACGTAGGCCGCCCAGGTCATGACGGCTATATGGACAGAGTTTTACAAGCTTGGGGAATTGATGGTCATAACAGCCATACTAATGTTTGTTCTGGTGCTGCACGGTTAGGTTATGCTCTTTGGCAAGGCTCCGATCGTCCTTCGCCAGACCATGCAAATGCTAAATTTATTTTGTTGCTAAGTTCCCATCTTGAAACCGGACATTATTTTAACCCTCATGCACAGCGAATTATTGAAGCTAAAATGGCTGGTGCAAAAATTGCAGTTATTGACATACGTTTATCAAATACGGCTTCAATGGCTGATTATTGGCTAGCACCTTGGCCCGGTACAGAAGCAGCATTATTACTAGCAATGGCTCAAGTAATCTTGGCTGAAAATCTTTTTAATAGAGAATTTTTAGAACGCTGGGTTAACTGGCAAGAATTTATGAAGGCCAAATACCCAGAGCGTCAAGCTAATTTTGATGAATTTTTAGCTGCATTAAAGGAGCATTATCAAGAATTTACCCCAGAATTTGCTGAAAAAGAAACCCGTGTTTCTGCTGAAATGACTCGTAAAATTGCCCGTGAAATTGCTCAAGCAGGCGAAGCATTTGCATCACATGTTTGGCGTAATGCTGCTTCTGGCAATTTAGGCGGCTGGCAAGTGTCACGCTGTTTAGAGTTCTTAAATGTTCTTACTGGTAGCATAGGGACTAAGGGCGGAGTTTCGCCTAATACTTGGGATAAATTTGTCCCTACACCACCTAATAAACCAAGTCCACAAAAAATGTGGAATGAAATGCTTTATCCAAAAGAATATCCTCTTTCACATCATGAATTAAGCTTTTTGCTACCACATTTTCTTAAATCTGGACGAGGCAAGCTATCAGTTTATTTTACAAGAGTTTATAACCCAATTTGGACAAATCCAGATGGGTTAACTTGGCTAGAAACTTTACTAGATGAAACTTTAGTAGGACTGCATATTGCACTTAGTCCAGTTTGGAGTGAAACAGCTTGGTTTGCTGATTATGTCTTGCCAATGGGGGTTGGTGCAGAACGACACGACATTCAGAGCCAAGAAACTCATGCAGGTAGTTGGATAGGTTTTCGTCAACCTGTGCTAAAAACCGCACGTCAAAAACTTGGAGAAAAGTTTGAGTTTACCTATCAAGCTAACCCTGGCGAGGTTTGGGAAGAAGATGAGTTTTGGCTAGAACTCTCCTGGCGTATTGACCCTGATGGCTCATTAGGAATCCGCCGTTATTTTGAATCACCTTATCGGCCAGGTGAAAAAATAACAGTTGATGAATATTACCAATGGATCTTTGAAAATAGTGTCCCAGGTCTAAAAGAAAAAGCCCAAGCAGAAAATTTAACACCTTTAGCATATATGCGTAAGTATGGAGCTTTTTCAGTAGAAACAGATGTTTATAAAAAACATGAAAAAGTGCTTTCAAGTTCAGAGTTTTCCGATAGCCAAGTTGATGAAACAACAGGAATAATTAGAAAAAATGGTGCTGCTATTGGCGTAAAGATTAATGATAGTGCCGTAGTCGGTTTTCCTACACCATCCCGCAAACTAGAACTTTATTCTGAAACCATGAAAGATTGGCATTGGGCAGAATATACATTACCTGGTTATATACGTAGTCATGTACATTGGCAAAATATTAAGCAAGAAGCTAATGAAATGGTACTAGTACCAACATTTCGACTTCCAACTTTAATTCATACTCGATCAGGCAATGCTAAATGGTTAAATGAAATTTCTCATAGTAATCCAATTTGGATACACACAGAAGATGCCGTTAGAGTAGGCGTTAAGACCGGTGACTTATTAAAAGTAGAGACTGAAATAGGACTTTTTATTAATCGTGTTTGGGTGACAGAAGCAATTAGACCAGGTGTTATAGCTTGTTCTCACCATTTAGGACGCTGGCGACTACGCGATAAAATAGGCGGAGAACGTTGGTCAACGGCTCTAGTAGATTTAATTAAACTTAACCCTACACAATGGTTTATGCGACAAATGAAATCGATAGAACCATTTACTAGCGCGGATCCTGAATCTGAACATATTTGGTGGCAAGATGCTGGAGTTCATCAAAACTTGACTTTTTCAGTACATCCTGACCCAGTAAGCGGAATGCACTGCTGGCATCAAAAAGTAAAAGTCTCTCGTCCCTTGCCAAATGAGCGTTATGGAGATATTTTTGTTGATACAGCCAAAGCTCATCAAGTTTATCAAGAATGGCTAGCTCAAACTCGTCCCGCACCAGGGCCAAATAATTTACGTCGTCCATTGTGGTTTGCTCGTGCAGTCAAACCAGCACCAGAGGCTTATAAAATCAATGAGTAAGCTGCTAAATCATTTAATAATATTAATTTTTAATCTTAATCTAATTTCTTAGGAGAAAATATGAAACTGTTTATATCTATAATGATGATGGTAATGATGTTTGCAACATTATCTGTAAATATGGGTTGTTCTTCAGCAGAAGCTAATTTACCACCTTTAACAGAAAAATCTATTTATGATTTTTCTATGAAGTCAATTGATGGTAAAGATGTCAAAATGGAAGAATATAAAGGTAAAGTTTTGCTATTGGTTAATGTAGCTAGTCAATGTGGTTACACTCCACAATATGAAGGTCTACAAAAAGTTTATACCAAATATCAAGATAAAGGATTTGTTGTTTTAGGTTTTCCAGCAAATAATTTTGGTGGGCAAGAACCTGGTAGCAATGAAGAAATTAAAACTTTCTGTAGTACAAAATATAATGTTACTTTTCCAATATTCTCAAAAATTTCTGTAAAAGGTTCTGACAAACATCCTTTCTATAGATTCTTAACAGAAAAAGCAACTAATCCCGATTCAGCGGCTGAAGTAGCTTGGAATTTTAATAAATTCTTAGTAGATAAAAATGGAAAAGTTGTAGCTAAATATGATTCTGGCGTTGCTCCAGAAAGTGCAGAATTGACTTCAGCAATTGAAAAAGCATTGCAATAAATTCTAAATGTAACTGGGAACGCTATTTTGCGTTCCCATAAAAATTTATAGTAATGAACAGAGGGTTTTTATCCCCTGGCTAATACGTTCTGGTGTTTCTTTAGAAAAAGCTAGCCGTAAACTATTAGCCTTTCCTTCATTTACATAAAAAGGTTGACCAGGCACATAAGCCACACCTGTTTCTACAGCTTGAGTTAAAAGCTTAGTAGTGTCTATTTCTTGGTTAGCAAGCTCTACCCAAACAAATAAACCGCCTGTGGGTTGTGTCCAAACGGTATTAGCAGGAGCATTTTCTTTTAATGCTTGAAGCATTGATTGGCAACGAATTTGATAAAACTCTCGCAAAACTCCAAGCCGCTTGTTAATTAAACCTTGTCTTCCACATTCAGCAACAATAGCTTGATCTAGCATACTAGAACAAAGATCAGCAGATTCCTTGATTAATTCAATATTTGCAACAAATTCACTATTAGCAACAATCCAAGCAGTTCTAAGACCTGGGGTTAAAACTTTTGAAAAGCTTCCTAAATAAATTACTCGTCCTTCTTTATCAAAACTTTTTATTGGTGGAGGTGGAGGAGCAGAAAAATAAAGCTCTCCATAAGGATCATCTTCTAAGATTAGTAAATCTAATTCTGAGGCCAAAGCTAGCAAGTCTTTACGTTTTTGCAAAGATAGCGTAATTCCAGAAGGATTTTGAAAATTTGGAATAGTATAAATTAATTTAACTTTGCGGCCTTGTTTGCGAAGTTCTAAAACTTTTTCTTTTACAATACTTGGCTCTAGGCCGTCCATAGCCATTTCAATGCCAACAAGTTCTGCACCTGCATTATTTAAGGCGTAGGTGCCCCCAATATAGCTAGGTAGTTCAACTAACACAACATCGCCTGGGTCTATTAGCAAGCGGGAAACCAGGTCTAAACCTTGTTGAGAGCCGCTAGTAAGAATAAATTCCTCGGCTTTTGTTTCAACTTTGCGGTTTTGCATTTCTTGAACCAAGTATTCAATTAGTTGGCGATTGCCACGAGTGACCCCATATTGCAAAACTTCGCTACCACGTTCATAGACCAAGCGGCTAGAAATTTCTGCTATTTCATTGTAAGGAAAAGTTTCTGGGCGAGGAACACCACCAGCAAAGGAAATAATTCCAGGACGATTAATTAAAGTAGAAAGACGACGAATTGGATTAGGTCTTAGCCGATCTGCCAAAGAAGAAAAATATTTTTATTACCCATATTTTTGCCTAAGATTGTTGATTAAGACTTACATCAGAAGAAACATTTCCTGTTGAAGGATCTTCTGTTGAAGAATGTGGACGGAAAAAGCTTAAAATTTTTGCTACTGGCCCCAAAGAAACATAACAAGTTGCCATTACTAGTAAAACTACCTGTGACCATTGGTAAATAGCTAAAATCATTATAGCAATTAGCAAAAAGGTTTGATTACGGCTTATAGATGGTTTATCAGACGTGCTTTTAAAATTATTATAGCGCACTGTACTAACCATTAGGAGAGCAAGGATAGCAGTTAAAATCATTAGTAAAACACTAAAAAAGTTAGCGTCAATTATAAACCCAAATAGATCCATTTGGCCTTTACGCATAATTAAAGGTACTGGGGTAAAATGCACTATAGCAGCAATTAAACTTGCACCTGCTGGGATTGGCATACCAACAAAGTATTTTTTTACAGATTTATCTTGTACAGGTTTACGAGCTAAAACATTAAAGCGTGCAAGACGTAATGCCCCACAAACTAAAAACATAAAGGAAACAGCCCAGCCAATTTTTTGTAGTTCAACAATTGGGCTATAGGCCCAGGAATAGACCAAAACAGCAGGCGCAATTCCAAAACTTAACACATCGGCTAAAGAATCTAGTTCAACGCCAAATTCACTAGTAGCATTAGCCATTCGTGCAATACGGCCATCTAGGAAATCAAATAAAACAGAAAAACCAATACACATTGCAGCTAAATCAAAATGATGTATTGCTTGGGATTGTAATACTTCATTTTTTAATGAAGCACTGAGAGCGACTTTTTGAAAACCTTTTAAGGCTTCTAGAACAGAATAAAAGCCACAAAAAATATTTGCAGTAGTAAGGAGACTTGGGACAATATACACGCCTTTACGTAGGTCAGGGCCTCGCCGCGGTTTTTCTTTAGATTTATTATCCATTAGAGTTTTTCCTTCCAATGATGGTTACACCACCTTTTAACTTATCGCCTGCTTTAATTAAAATCCTAAATTCTGCTGGTAAAATTAAATCTGTACGAGAACTAAACTTAATTAAACCTAATCTTTCACCTAAATCTACTGATTCTCCAGTTTTTTTCCACAAAACACATCGACGGGCAACAATACCTGCAATTTGTTTCATAATAACTTTAACAGAGCCATTTTCAATAGTAATAACATTTTGCTCATTAATTAGTGAAGCATCTTCACGGGTAGCAGGTACAAAACGACCTTTTACATAATTAATATCACTTATTTTTCCTGCTATTGGAGAGCGGTTAATGTGTACATCAAGAGGTGAAAGAAAAATACTAATTAAATTTGGAGAATTTGCTATTTCTGGGTTAATAGCTACTACTTTGGTGACACGACCATCAGCAGGAGCAACAACTATATCTTTTTCATCAGGAATACTACGTTCTGGATCACGAAAGAAATAAATCACAAACAGCAATAAAATAAAAAATATTGCTGCTATTAAATATAATTGCATAAAGGCAATCATTATAGTTAATAATGCTAAGAAAATTATATAGGGATATGCTTCTTGTGCCATATTTTTTTTACTATAAAGTTTTAATACTATAATCAAAAACGGGAACTACCTTAATAAGATTGTCCCCGTTTTGGTTGTAACCTGTTGAAAACACTTGTTTTATTAGTTTAGCTTAGTGACTAGCTGCTTTACGTTTATAGTTTTGTAGGATCGATTCCATTCTATCTTTAACCTGGAGTTTTTTCTTTTTTATTGTCGCCAATTCTAAACGTTCTTCTTCACTAGGATATAATAATGCGGCTAATTCGCCTACACGTATTTCATAACTTTGATGTTCTTTTGCTAAGTCTCTAAATTCTTGATTATTAGACATTAATTCCATTTTTAACAAATCACCAGTAGTAGCATTCATAAAGCAAAATCCTCCTTAAAAGATAATAAAACGACCCTTAAAATCAATTTTTAATTTCAGCTTAGTTGCTCTACATACTATTACAAAGACCACACTAAAGCAAGTATCAGCTTATATCATATTAGATTAGCGTCCAGCCAAAAATTTTCTTTGAGTTCTTTTATCTAATGGTGCATAAATGTACATAGTTCTTACTTGATTTTTGGTCATAAATATACTAATTCCTTTAGAAAAATAATCAAATAACAAATCTTTAGATAATGATGTAGTGCTAATGTAGGAGCGGCCCAAAGTAGTTTGCATTTTTTCTCTACCATCACCAAAAAAGAAAGTGCTTGATATACCAAAATTTTTGCATTTCTCTTGGTCATAACCATAAGAAGACAAAATCATATAAACTACTTTTTCATCCTTAAAATAAATAGTATATATAGGGTAGTAAGTGCGATTAGCATAACTAGCGTACTCTACTACATAATCAAATCCCAAGAAAAATACCAATTCATTTTTAGGATTTAGTTTTCTACTTAAAAGAGTTTGTTTTTCTTCTTCAAAAGTGCTTCTTCTAACAGGTTTTTTACCTAAAATACTAAATACTGTTTCTGATGGAGTGCCAATAGTAATTTCTGCTACACCTGAACCAGGAACAATAATATCTTTATAAATTTCTAAATCACTTTGAGCAAATACTTCTATATAACCTAACATTACTAATAAAAAAACTAACACCCATCTTTTCATCAACTTAAAAACATCTCCTTAACTTTTAGACAGTAACTTTTACTATATTAAAATTATTTATAGTTTAATCTCCTAAAAAGATTTTTAGAATTATTAAGATAATAGGGGCTTTTTAGTAAGATAGCAAATATTAGTAGCAGATTGACTAGAAAAAACATTCTTTTAATAATATTATTTACTTATACTTAAGCGGTATAGCTTATGTCTTATAACAAAAATAAGCAATTGATAGATAAACACAAAAATTTAGAAAATCTAGAGGGAAAATTATGGCACAACCAAAAAACTATCAATTTGATTTACCAGCAACAGGTCGACCAAGTAATGTAATACTTCCAGAAGCCTGGTATCCAGGAATCCAGCAATATTGGCAAGCTTCAACATCAAAAAGAATAGTAGATCCAATATTAGGAATAAAAGCTGTAGTAATACATGCAACCGCTGGTAGTAGTTCTCAAGGGGCAATATCTGTGATAAAGGCTAAAAAAGCATCATTTCATTGGCTAATACCAGATGAAGATGAACTCCAGCATGGAAAATTAGTTTGGGCCTGCGCTCCAGAAGCAAGAGCAGCCTGGCATGTAAGAAATGATTGTAGCCATTCAGATGTTAATGATGGAAAAACTAGAGTTAATCACTGGTCATTAGGGATAGAAGTTGTTAATAATCAACAAAATAACGATAAGTTTTCTGATTGGCAAGTTGAAATAACAGCCCAAATAATTAGATATTGCTGGGAAAAATACCCTAACTTAAAACATATAGTTTCACACGCAAAACTAGATCCTACTAGGCGAAGTGATCCAGGTGTTAACTTTCCTTGGGATAAATTTAAGAATTTAGTATTAAATGGAATTACTAGTAGTGACCCAGCTAATATAGGTTTGTTAGCACTTATTAACAATGCTCCAGAAGCTTCATCTATTAGTTTGGATACAAACATAGAAGGATGTTGTGAAGGTTAAAAAAGTAAAGATTTATTTTTTATAAATAATAAATACAATGTAAACAAAGTTTTGTAGTATTCCTAAATCTTAAGTCACGCGCGTGACGAAATAATTGTAGCCTAGGTCGTAAGACCTAAGCTTAGTTATTATACATAATTAGAGTCGCGTAGCGGTGGCATAACAAACATATTAAATTCAACAAATTAATTATGTCGTCACGTTCGTGACTCTATTAATATTTTATTATAATACGTAGGGTTCCAACCCTACGTATTATAGAACCCAAAAGTAATTATTTTAATTAATTATATAGATTAGGTTTTGTTGAACAAATTGCGAAAAGCTCCAAGTGCGCGGCCAAAAATAGAATTTCCACCACTACCACTAGGAGGAGTCACCGTAACTTGTAGCATATCGCTACTACCAGTGCGTTCTTCCTCAAACATATTGCGAACACAAACAGCAAAATGTTGTGGGCTAACTTCGCCTTCTCGGTTAACTGTCATAGATGTTGCAGCTAATGGAACAGTTAATTCGTTCTTACCAGCAAAATCTAGTGAGAATTTCTTTACTTGTCCACCTCCAATTACACGAGAAAGTGCTTCAGGCAAGCAAACCCATAAAACATCCCCTACCTTATAACCCCCTTCTAGTTTAACTTTTAAGTCAAGACCATCCCCAATATTAACTTTTGGTTGGAATTTTCCATCTTTTTCAAGTGTAATTCTAAGTTGTATTCCGTTGCTAAATTGTCCCCAATCTTCTGTTACTACACGAGTGACTTCAATAGGAATTACTCCTTGTAAAGCAGCAATACTAATAATTTTTTCTGTTGTATTTATTGCTTCCTTAGCAGTAGTAGCTTGTCCGTTAACTTCTAGTTTTCCAGTTCCACTAACAATTTTAGCTGCTTGAAGTTCTGACATTAGAGCAATTGCAGCAACAGAATCAACTGTTGAATAAAGCCGTCCATTTTCACCTAAATCTTTTACTACTTTGTTAGCTAAAGCTAAGGCAGCAACATAATCTGCTGTTGTTCCTACTCTAAAAAGCGTTGCTGCTGCATATGCGGCTTCTGCTCTCATTCCTACAGCACCCATTAAATAAGGATCATTACTAGCAGATTGTTGATTATCAGCATATTTTCGAGCAATTCTTAAGGCTTGCTCCTGTGCATTATTACCAAATCTTACTGCTCCATAAGCTTCTTCACAATTATTAGGATTTTTGGAGGCCAATCTAATTTATAAGCCGCAGTTGCATCTTTTGCCATCATTAACCCATTTTCTATAGCTTGGGCTAAACTAGGGCTAGGTCTACCAACATCTTTAAGCAAAGATAAATTCCACAGATAACGAGCAGCCTTTGGCCCGTAATAAGAATGTGGTTCATTAGCATAATCGGGATACATCTTAAAGCCCCTACCTTTAAGCCACATTGATTCTTCCCGTTTTACCCCAGCAATAATAATGCTTTCGGCCTGGTCACGTCGCTTTTTATCATCTCCAGAAAATGTATACATTGCACAAGCCGACAACATTATTGCTGCGGTCTGTTCACAACATGCATGTCCATAATTTGAAGTAGCATCCACTAAGGCTTGAAAAGGTTTGTCTAAACTAGGCATTACCCTTAGTGCAACAATTGTAGGGTCAGATTCTAAATAAAGTTTCTCGCTTTCTCTTAGGAAACAAAGTGTTTTGGCTAAATACTGGAATTTTCCTGGCTCATTAACTCGTTTGACTACATAATCCACCCGGTTAGTTATAGGGTCTTCAAGCATTACTTCATAATCACCTGGTGTAACTAAAAAGCTAACTTCTGCTTGTGCAGCATTTATTAGCTCATTTTGTTCAATTGGATGACCATCATAAATTAGTTGTATAGGTTTTCTATCACAGGTTACTTTTACACGTATTTGACCAGATTTTGACCCTAAATGAACTCGTCCAATAGCTGTATCGGCTTTATAAACAAAAAGTGGGACATCTAGCACAGCAAAAACTTCTTTTTCTGCTCTAAAACGTGTTTCAACTCTAGCCCAATCTAGTCCAGAAATAGCAAAAGCTTCTACAACATAATCAGCAAAAGCATCTCCTAGCTTAACATTTACGCTAGCAATACCACCTTTAACATCTACTAGGCCAGCAAATAAAACTTCTGGATCTTCTACAATAGTTGGTTTTGTGTTGTTATCGGCCTCATTTGATTCTTCTTTTTTGGATGTTCTTTTTTTAAGGCTTCCTTTTCCACCGCTTTCTTCAGATTCTAAAAATACATCGTCAAGCATACTACTTACGGCATCTAACATAGCAAAACCTCCGGCTGGTGCTGAAGCTGGCCTTGGCATAGGGATTGATTCCATCATCATAGGTACTGGAGGTGGTAAAGCACCTGTTATAGAAGCACTTCTAGCAACTGAAGGCATAGCTGGCATGTAAGAAGATTTATAGTAAGTAGGTGGTTCAGGTGGGCTAAGGAATTGACGGAGTTTTGTTTGTGGGTTGCCAAACATTAAATCTTTAGAGCTTTTTTCTACTAAATCCTTAATTTGTCCTGCTAGGCGGCTAGTTGGAGTGTCACTACTTAAAAGCCTTGCATCTTTAACAATTAAATAAAGAGCCGAGGTTTTATCTTCGCCTAAATTAATTTCAATGTTGATTTCGCTACCAGGTCGGCAAGTTTCAGGAAGTTTAATTTCTGGCTTTAAGCTGGTAGGGCTAACTAAAGCTCCCCAACCTTCCCAGGGCTTACCTTCAACATAAGCACCTATAGCTAAAATAGCTGTTGGTGCTGGAACATCCATTTCTATAACTTCTCCTGCTCTTAAAACAGGAAAGTTTAATTGTTGCCGTCCGCCTGTTTTTAGCATTTCATAGCCAGAAAGCCCTCGTAAACTAGCTAGATCATCATCATTCATCATATGGTTAAAATCATTCCAACCATCTTCAATTGCTGTTCTAAGTGCCATTAAAGCTTGTTTTTGATTTCCTTCACGAGCATAACAGCAAGCTAAATAATAGGCATAATTAGGATGTGGGTTTGTTAAAGTAGCACGTTTTTCTTCAAACATTATCCTAGCTTGAGAAAATTTGTGTTCTGCAAAAAGTTTTTCACCAAAACGATAAATTTCATCTGTTGTTGCTGGATGTGCTGCGGTTGAAGGATTTACAGCCCCATTACGTGCAGAAGGAAATGTATGATCTACAATTACTACACAAGCTGATTCTACTGTAGTATTAGCAATTAAACGAGCGCGATTTGTGTCAACTTTTTCCAAGCGAAAAGGTGATGTGACTTGAGTTCCTTCTTCTAGGAAAATTCCTCGCACCTCCCGACTATTTTCATTAGGAAGCAAAGTTCCTCTTACGGTTGTGCCTAGGTAAGAAAATGGGGTTTGCTTGCGTTCAGATTCACGACTACCAACTATTGGGACGGTAGCAGTACGAGCAGGATCATTAACTAGCTGAATATTAATAGAATGTGGCCCTTGACCGCTTAAATTAAACGTGGTTTCTACTATACCATCTACTGAGTCAGCTTTATTGCTAGCAAGTCGTTGGTTACGATCCATTAAATCTAGTTTTACAGGGCCACTTAAAGCGACTCCAAAAGCCTCTAACCGTATTTTGACAGTAAGTTTTTCTCCAACTAGACGACGATCTACTAAACTTGCAACTAATGAAGCTAGCCGATATTCAGCAACAGTAAAAGCGCAAGTAGGATCTTTATCTGTAAAATCCTTAAATTTTACCTCATAGCTACCACTTAGTAAGTCTCTGAGTATTAAAGTTGCTGCACCACCGCTATTAAAATGCACTGTATGTTTAGAAAGTTCTGCTCCATTAGCATAAAGAATTACTACCACATCTGTATCTGGGCTAAGAGGGTCTAAAATCAGTAAATTAACAGGATCTTTTTTTTCTCGATAAAGAGCTTTATCACTAGTAATATTAGCAAGCTTAAGTTTTGGTATTGTTATAGGTTGAATAGAAACAGAAGGAAGAACAACTGTGTCAGGCCCCATTAAAGAAAGCACTTGGGAGCGAATTACAGATTCACCAAAAAAGCGTTTTACCCAAACAAGGCTTGGTTGGTCAAAAACTTCTCGTCCAACAAAAGCAAAAGCTTTTCCTAACACAATTTGATCAGCAATTTGATTTGCTAAAGTCCAATCTTGCGTAATTACTTGATGTGACATAAGTTTTCGCTCCTTTAATTTTAGAGGTTATTTAGAGGGTTATTTATTTTACAGACTTAGCATTAGCTGGTTTAACAAATAATTTTTCTAGGATTGGGACATTAAAATCTCTAGTTTCATAATTAATACGTAAGATTTGTTTTCCATTTTCAAAAAGGTCTACAACATAGGGGGCTGTAATACCATTAAATTCTAGGTAGCGTAAAAACCGATTTTCAGCCTTTACCCTTACCCCTTCAAAATTCTCTTTAGGAAAACGCAAGGCTAAAGGAAGTTTAGTTTGTGGGTCAAAAAATACTTCTGCTTCCTCATTATCAGAATAACTTAAGCGTACGCCTTCGCCATATTGACGGGGCCAAAGTTCTTGACGAGATAAATAACTAATTTTGACATTTTCACTTTTCCAACCACCACGCAAAATTTTATCTATTTGATAGCGCAAGGTGTTGGCAAAACGTTGTTGTTGTGCTTGGGTTTGGTCGCGTAGAAGTTCAGAATCAGAGTCATAAATCCAGTTATGTTTAGCAGAATTACTTTGGATAAAAAGCCGACCTTGATTCTTAAATTCTACTCGTTCTTTATCTGGTAAAAGAATGTAGTCTACAAAAGATTGTGTTCCAAGTTTATCTGGTTCGGTTTCTGTGCTTTCAGGATTTTCAGTATTAGTAAGACGATATGGAGTAACAAAACCTTGCGCTCGTTCGCTTTTAATCGACAAGTAAGCTTGTCCTCCCAATGCAGTTATTGCATTTTGAATTAAAGCTATAGCTTTATCTTGGGATTCATTTTGTGCTTTAACAGAAAAAGTTGTTAGCACAAAGCAAAATAAGATTATAAAAAAAACAATCTTTCTAAAAGTCATTAAACTTACTCCTGCCCAGCCAACTGACGCAGTTGTTTTGGGGTAAGTAACCAATGTAAGAGTCCTGTACCTTTTGGGTCTTCTCGCTCAATTTCTACACAAGCAATTCCGCCTTTTTTTAATGGAACATTGCGAACTTCTCCATTAGAAGTTAGATAAGAAACTAAATCTCCTAAATGTGGTTGATGCCCAACAACCATTACTCGACTACTCCAATACTCATTAAGATCAATAAATATATCATCTAAAGGTCTATCAGGGGTTAAATGCTCTGTTTCTACAACTTTATCTGCAATCTTAAACCCATAAATTTTACAAACAATTTCTGCTGTTTGACGCGCACGTAAATAAGGGCTAGTTAAAATGGTATCTATTCTTGGTAATATTCTGGTTAGCCCAGTAGCGTTTTGGCGCATTTTCGCAATTCCATAAGCACTTAACGGCCTAGTATCGTCTGACTCTTCCCAGCCTGATCTTTCTACTGCAATAGCATGTCTTAGAATATAAAGTTCCATCTCCCGAAAAACTCCTAAATTAAAAGTGGGAATTAAATTGATAATGTTTCAAAATATGTCATTAAAAGTTATGCTTTGCAACGTGAAAAATCCTCTTTGGAGAAAACAAACTTTTTTAGCTAAAAATGTTTCTAAGATGTAACACTCCAAGAATTTTCTTAATTTCTCAGTTTGTTGAAAATAAAAGATTTATGACTAGAAAAATTATCAATACCAAAATAGCCCTATTTTACTTCTTATTTGTTTTTTGCTTAATAGTTATTCCTAGCCAAGCACAAGAACCAACAATTAGCATTGATGCTACAGTGGTAAATGTGCCAGTTGTGGTTAGTGATAGCCAGGGACGTTATATAACAGGCTTAAAACAAGAAGATTTCCTACTTTATGATAACCAAGTACAACAACAAATCGCCTTTTTTGATGCAGCAGAAGAACCTCTTAACGTTGCTTTGCTTTTAGACACTAGCCAAAGCACTAGAGAAGTTTTAGAAGATATTAAAGAAGCAGCCTTTGATTTTCTGCTCCAATTAAGGTCAAAAGATCGTGCTATGGTTATTACTTTTGATGATCGAGTACGTTTTCTTACTCCCCTTACTAGTGATCAAAGCGTGTTAGAAAGAGCAATTTATCAAGCTAGAATAGGTGATCGCATTGGTACAAGGTTAAATGATGCAGTAATTGAAGCTAGTCAAGAGCTAAAAAAAGCTGTTGGACGTAAAGCTATCATTTTGTTAACAGATGGAAAAGATTATGGAAGTGATATTGACACGGATGAATTATTAGATAAGGTAATGGAGTCTAACTCATTAATTTATACAATTTTTTATCCAACAGGTAGAAACTTTAGTTCGCCAATTAATAAACCTCCTTGGCGAGAAAATCCATTTCCAAAAAGTCCTAGAATGGAACCTTTTCCCCGTTTTCCTCGCTTTCCTCGTGTTAGCAGGCTAGTGCCGCAAGCAGGTCGTAGAGTTGACCAAAATAGAGGTCAGCGGAGAAACGAAAGAATACAACGAAGAAATCAAACGGCAATAGATTTTCTTACTGAGCTAGCAGAAGTAACTGCTGGACGTTTTTATAAAAGTGAAGTGACAGACTTAAAAAAGACGTTTCGTTTAATTGCTGAAGAACTACGTAACCAGTATATTTTGGGCTTTTACCCTGATAATTCTGACTTTACAGACACACCACACAGCATTAAAGTTCAAGTTAGCCGTAAAGATGTAGTAGTTCGTTCACGTCGTAACTATCGGCTATTACCTCCAAATAGTAATAACGATTGAAAATTTTTAAAATTTTTAAGGAGCGTCTTCAATTATGAGTGAAGATCTTGAACAAGTTTTTGTATCTTTGGTCAAAGAAAGTTGGAAACAATATAACGAAAGTATTTATAACGCCCGTGTAGACGATATTTTGGTTGGTGCTGTAATTCATTCTAATGTTGAGCTTGGATATTCTTTAATAGACCTTAGTTCTGATGGAGTTTATCATTACTTACGTTTTGAACACTTAGCAAGCAGACAACGTGTAATTTTTGAATTAAGAAACCTAAGTGAAGATTTAATTACTGCAAGAGTCTTAGGACGACGTGCTAGAGTAGTAATTGGCTATGGTTGTCCTGTTCAAAATTTTGGCACACTTTGGCAAACCTTAAAAGCAGAGTTCAAAAGCGGTTTTGTTGATGCAGCAGAGCCAGGTGTTATTACTTGTGATGCTGATGTTTCTTCAGGCTATATCTATGCTCAAGTACCTTTACTATTTGAACTTGATAAATATATTGGTAATAACTACCAAATAAATTACCAACTACTTCAACACCATATCAATGCTACGGTACATTCTCTAGCAAAATACTTACAAGGTAGACTACAAGCCTAAAGGAGAGGGGAAAAATATGTTTTCTTTTTTAGCTAAGTTTCAACATAAACAAGAGATGCGAGAAAGTAAGGACGAAATCCTAATAGGCGAAATAGTCCGAGCAATGACCCGTTCAGGAAATGTTGCTATAAAATTTTCTGCTGATAGTGGTTGGCAAGCTGTTGTTTTTAAGCCACTTAATGACAATGTGCTAAATTCAATTGTAGTAATTTTAGACCGTAAAACCGGAGATAGCGCAATCCAACAAGCTATTTTTGGTAGTAAAGCTACAATTACACTTCAATGTGAAACAAAAAATTACCTAGTTGATCCAGATGATTTAATTCAAATGTACAAAACTGACCTTAAAAATATTTTTAAAATTCCGATGTTGGGAGAAGTCAAGCTAGATCATCAACTTAACTCAATTCTTGCTACCAAAAAGTTAATTATTGACATAGATAATTACATCCTTAAAGGTGAGCAAAGCGTGTCAAATCTTGCTAGTTTGTTAACTACAAATATTCAAGAAATACGTAATAAGCTTGCTCCCTACAAAAAAGCATAGGTATTTGTAATTATATTTCAAAAATAAAAGTTCTGAAAATCTTAATCTTTGTGATTTTCAGAACTTTTATTTTTATTGCTTACTCAATTGTGAAATCTTGTTCTTGAGAAACTTGTTTTTTACCCTTAGCATCATTAATAGTAATTTTTAGTTGATATTGTCCTGAAGGAAAACCTCCTAGAGGTAAACTTCCACCATAGGCAATACGTCCGCTTTTGTCGAGTTTTTCAACCACATCTATTTGAGGGCTAGTAAATAAAGCTTTATCACCTTGCAGAATTTGAACTTGTGCTGTTAGTTCAGGAATTTTTTACTAGCTTTATTATCAAAGACATAGCATAAAAATCCAATAGATGATTTTTCTGAAAATATATTCAAAGCTTGCCCACTACCGCTAATATTCGTAGCAACATCTTTAGCATTATCATTTGAATGTAATAGCAAAATATTACTTAAAGCTAATTTAGATTTTTCTAAGTCTGGCACTTCTACCCAGGTTGTAGCACTGCCAAGTTTATTGCTAATAGGATCACGTAGGGCAAAGCGAATATTATAAAAACCTGGTTTTAATGTCAAAGTTCGACTAAAGAAAAACCAAGCTTTTCCTATTTGTTTATAGCGGGCTTCTGTAAGATTTAAATCTAAAACGCTTTCTGATGAGTGTGCAATTTTACCGTTTTCTGCAACTACAACTAACAAAGTATTTAGCTTATTTTGGTAGTTATTATTAACTTTATTGAAGTCAATATTGTTAAGATTAACAGCTAAAGAAACTGCGCTATTATCTTTGCTATTATCAATATAGCCTAAAAAATCAGCTTTTAGTTTTAAGTTAACATCTTTAACAGGCAAAATTGATGTCATAGCTTGAAATAAGTTACTGTTAATATTTGAGTTAGTGTTTTCTACATTTTCTTGGCTGCTATCTTTATTGTTATCAACTTTATTATTTTTTGCTGCCTTTTCTTTTGCGTTTTTTTCTTTTTTTGCTAACTCTTTTAGATCAATTTTTTCACCACCACTAAAGTAGCCTTTTCGAGTTTTTATAGTTAAATCTTTTCGGGATTTTATCTTAATTTGGAATTTTTTAAACTTGCCATCTTTTTCAACTGATGTTGGATAATAAGCTAGTAAATAATAGCTAGAACTTTCATCAACAATACGTTTTAGTCCTCCAGACAAGTCATTAGTATTAATAATGCTAACTCCTCCTGTATCAGCAGCTAAAGTATTTAACCCAATTAAACTAGCAAATTGTTCACGCCCAGATAGACTTATTCCAACTCCTGTAAGATCAAAAGAAGACTTTTCAGCCCCAAAAGGATTATTAGGGCCAAAACCTAATCCATCACTACCTAAAGAGTAAATTACAACGCCTGCACGAGTAGCAGAATCAACAATTCGTTGCATTTGTTGGTAATGATCAGCTTCTCTAGGCTCAAGTAAAAAACCATCTGAGACTAAAATCATTGTTTTACGACCCTGGTACACTTTTAAGAGCAAGAATACTGTTACGAACTGTTTGCAAAGTAGCAGTAGTTTGAAGATTTAGCGCGTCAACTATTTGGCGGGATGTAGTTTGTATATCTCTTTCAACTGTAGTTCTTGGAATAGGAACTCCAACATTTTCAAGATATCTCATAACAGCTAAATCTAAAGATTCAATCTCACCTTCTAAAATTTTTTGTGCTTGAAATTCTGTTAGGTTAGCTAAGTTATTTGGTGGAACTGTTGGACGAACTTGAGATCTAAGTCTTTCAACTGCTCTACGCATTACTCTTGGATCATCGGTTAGTTGCTGTAAAAATCCAAGTCCTCCACCAGTGCTAATAACTGCAACTTTATCTCCAACTTGAAATTGGGTATTAATTAAATTGAGAAGTTGTTTTCTTACATTAACTATATTGTTAAAACTAATATGTAGGTCATCAACCAAGATAATAAAATTGCGGCCAGACTGTTCAATAAGTGGAACATCTATAGGAATATTTTTATTATTATTTACTGGAGTTTTAATAGTAGATTTTGCTTCTACTTTAGGGCGTACTATGGAAAAAAACGAAATATCTTGCAGTTTATCATCTTCTAATAGCTGAAAATCTTCTTTTGTTAAATTATTGACTATATTGCCTTTTTTGTCTGTCACCACTACATCAAGTTGTATTAGTTCTGTGTCAATACGTATAGCTTCACCATCATCTTGATTATTTTGATTAGAATTTTCTTGAGCAAAAACTGAGGCACTAAAGAGAAAAAGCAGAATTATAGATAAAAACAAATGCTTTCGTAACATAACTAGTTTATCCCTTTCATTGTTGTTCTTGGAAATATTAATTAGCTTAAATATTCCTAAAACTTATTTATTTTTTATTCACGTAAGTTTGTTTTGCTAGTCAGGCTAAGAAAAAATACTTTTACAGGTTATAATAGCCTAAATTTGATGACGTTAGATTATTTAGAGGAGAGAATGGATGTCCACCGGATATACAGAAAAAGAAGCAAAAGCCGGATTAGATGTAGCACTTCCTAGCATTGAATGTTGGCCTAATCAATTTCAAGATTATGAAATCGAGATTGAAATCCCTGAATTTACTTCTATTTGCCCTAAAACAGGACTACCTGATTTTGGAACTATCACAATTCGCTATCAACCTAATGAATTTTGCGTAGAATTAAAATCCTTAAAGCAATATTTCTTAGAATATCGAAACATTGGCATTTTCTATGAAAATGTTATTAATCGGGTGTTAAATGATTTTGTAGCAGCTTGTCAGCCGGTTTGGGCTGAGGTAATAGGCGAATTTACCCCACGCGGTGGTATTCGTTCCAGAGCCAAAGTACGCTATCCAAAAGTGGAAAAGAGTTAGATTTATTTCTATATTCTTAACTACACAAAGTTTATCTTAAAGTGTGCTAACTATGGTTGTTTGATCAAAAATTTTCGGCTAGTATGGCCTTTTCCTAGATAGCAATAACTTACTAATTTATCAAATAAATAAAAATCTGGAGGATAATTTATGTCTGGAAATCAGCCCTACCAGGAGCAGAAATACGACCTTTCTAATCTTAATGGTATTTCCGATAAACAATTAGAAATTCACTTTGGGCTATACGCTGGCTATGTGAAAAATACTAATTTACTAAATGAACAAATCGGTGATTTGCTAAAAAATGGTAAAGGTGGCACACCTGAATATGCAGAACTTAAACGCCGCTTAGGTTTTGAATATAATGGTATGCGCTTACATGAATATTACTTCGGTAATATGACTAAAAGTCCACAAGATTTAGCAAGCGATTCAAAGCTACATACTCAAATCAACAATGTTTTTGGCAGTTATGACAACTGGAAAACAGATTTTGTAAAAGTTGGAACAATGCGCGGTGTAGGCTGGGCAATGCTTTATCAAGACCCAACCAATGGAAATCTTTCTAATCACTGGATTACATTACATGAAGATGGACATCCAGCCGGATTTACTCCACTACTTGTAATGGATGTCTGGGAACATGCTTTTATGGTAGATTACAAACCTGCTGAACGCGCCAAATATATAGAAGCTTTCTTTTCTAATATTTGCTGGAATAGTGTAGAAAAAAGAATGAGCTAAAATAGACCTGCCCTAAAGAGCAGGTCTATTATCAAAAACCCTTCTAGGGCTTAAGAACAAAAATTTTCAACTTTTTATACTACATAGTGGTGTTTGATAATAGCCAAGTCCTTTAGGGCTTGGCTATTTGGTTTGGTTAAAACTAGCAGTAAAAAATAGGTACTACTTAAAAAAAAATTTTTGTTATACTTGCGCTTCTGACATTTCTGGAGGAACTACCAAAATCCATGCATTATTTAATTATTTATTCACCGGGCCTACCACCTCGTACTGTTTGGCTTACCCAAAATAAACAAACCATTGGACGCTCAAGCCGTGCAGATATAAATATTAATGACTCTTTTGCTTCTCGTATTCATGCAGTTTTAGAACTGCGTGGAGATAATTACTGGCTTACAGATCTTGGTAGTCAAAATGGTACATATTACAATGAAACTCGTGTTTCAAGAGAGCTTTGTTTAACACCAACAGATCGAATTAGAATCGGTGAGACCGAACTACATTACTATAGGGAAACTGCTGAAGGTGCAGGAACAAAAACTAGCGTTATTTTCCATAATAACCAATCGGGTCAAAGCCCTGAAGTTACTTTAGGCCCTGAGCCTGGGACACGTATGTCACGGGTGCTTGTGCCTTCCTCTACCCAACTTTTATCAGACAAGCAATTACAAAGAAAAGTAGCAAAAGATTTTGTTGATAATGCACAACAAAGAGATCTTTTAGCACTAGTAACAAAAGTAGGGTTAATGCTTTCTGATTGGTCATTAGATCAATTGTTAGAAAACATTTTAGATATAGTTTTTGAAAATATTCAGGCTGACCGAGGATTTTTATTACTTGTAGAAAAAAGCGGTGATTTAACCTGTAAAGTTGCCCGTTATCGAGTTCCACCATCTACTGGAGAAACGCCTGAAGTAGCTATTAGTCGTCATATTTCTGATTTAGTTTTACAACAAAAGTCGGTTTTAACTTCAGATGCACAACAGGATGCAAGATTTGCTGGCGCACAATCAATAGTTTTATCTGGTATGCGTTCCTGTATGGCTGTTCCATTAGCACTACATGAACAAGTTTTAGGAATGATTTATGTAGATAATCCTTATGAAAAACGTTTTAGTGAAGATGATCTACGTGTATTAACTACTATTGCATCTGTAGCAGCAATTAAAGTTGAGCAAGCACGTTTTCTAAAAGAGCATTTAGAAAAACAACGAATTGAGCAAGAATTAGAAGTAGCAGTAACAATTCAAAAGCGTATTTTGCCGCAAGAGCCTCCTGCTATGGAGGGTTTAGAAGTAATAGGTGTTAATATTCCTTGTCATACAGTAGGAGGGGATTACTATGATTTTGTTATATCTTCTCCAGAAAATATTGGTTTTTGTATTGCTGATGTGTCTGGCAAAGGAATCCCAGCAGCATTGCTTGTATCTACTTTACAAGCAACTTTTCGTGCAACCATAGAACAGCCTGATCTATTAGAAGCAATTTCACGAATTAACAAAGTAATTTGTCGTAGTACACCTTCTTATAACTATATTACTTTCTTTTATGGGTTATTAAATAAACATTCAAAAGGTTTTACCTCAATCAATGCTGGTCATAACGCTCCGCTAGTAATTAGGCGAGGTGGAAAAGTATTAAAGCTTGAAAAAGGTGGTTTTTGTTTAGGGATGTTTGAAAAAGCTCAATATGAAGTAGAAGAAATATTTTTAGAAGATGGTGATTTGGTTTGTCTTTATACTGATGGTGTAACAGAAGCAAATAATGTTGAGCAAGAAGAATTTGGTGAGGCACGGCTTATTACTTTTTTACAAGAAAACCGAACTTTAGCATTAGATGAGCTTTCCAAACAGCTTTACCGACAAATAGAAAATTTTGTAGGAGATGAGCCACAACACGACGATTTAACTTATATATTATTTAGGCTAGAAAGCGATTTATCCGACGGGGAAACAATAATTTTTGACATTCCAGATGATGAAGATTAAAGGTTACTAGTTTTTTTCCGTTTTTAAGCTAAATGTGCCATTAGGGTTACGTCGGTTTAAGTGCAGCAAAATAGTTATCCCTAATGGCAGCACCAAAAAGCTATAAATTAGACCTATTATTCTTATGGGTGTTTCAGCCTCTTGAGGAAGCCAATTAAAAATCAATATTAGACTTATACAAAACAAACTAATTAAGAATCCAGATAGCCCAACCACTACACCTAAACGCTTATTACAGCGATAAGAAGTCCAAGCAACTACAAGCCCAACAGCACTTAACATTGGCCCGCTTAATAAAATAGTACGTATTTCTACAAAACTTCCTATTAATGCACCAATAATTACTATAATTTGAATTACTGTCATTAGTTCAATATTACCATTAGCAAGGATTCTATTAGGTCGATTATTTTGGTTTGTCTGGCTTGATTGATAGGCTTTAGTGCTAACATCTTTAATAATACTACAACGGCGACAAAAAATTATTTTCACCATCAAAAAGATCTGATTGATGGCAAATCTCACATCTAAGAGCATATTTTTCTTGTCGAATTTTTATTTTAACCATAAATAACCATCTCTTTTTAACTCAATATTAGTAGAAGGTAAACAAAGTAATATAGTAAATTTTTGAATCTTAAGCCCTAATAAAGCGATAGATATATAGCCTAAGTTTCTTAAAATCCATAGAAGATCCTAAGATATTCTTAGATAAAAATTTTAACTAACTATTAAATTAAAGAGTTAGTTAGAACAAGCAAAGGGCGAAAAAATGAAAATTCTCGCCGCTAATACTTCCCATAACTTCTTTTAATCGCTATAATTGTGTCGGCTATTCCTTTTATATCTAATTTCATTATACAGAAACTATCAATTAACATAACTTAACTTTTTATTTTGCCTAAAATACTGTCTGTTTCTGTATTGCCATTAAATGTGTTAGCTTAGTGGAAATTGTAAATATTTACTTAAACCACTGAAATTATAACGACCAGAAATTATGTTAAAACCTTGAAGGAGATCACTCAATGGAGAAATTTAATATTCGCAAAGTTACTTTTTTAAGATTGGTAACTTTTGCTTTGATTATTGCTGGCCTAATTCTTAGTACAAACTTTGTTAAAGAGGATGTCTCTGCTAATCATCCTGTATTAGTAGAAGGCGAAAGAGATTTTGACGGTGATGGCAGACTTGGTGCTGATGAAGATGGCGATAATGCTACAGATAGAGTCTATGGAACTATAACAGCAGGATTACTAGCTGCTAATGGTGCTACTAATGCTAATGGACAAGTAATTGTTGTTACTAATGGCCGTTTCCCAGAATTAATTCGTATTCCTAATACAGATGCAGGCCAAATGACTGTAAATGGTGTAACTATTGTTGAAGCCGCACCTGGCATTATGGCTGATATTGATGCTGTTTTAGCTGGTAATGCTAATAATGGTGTGCGTCAAGCTGCGGTTGGCGTTCTTATCAATACAGATCTAACTGATAGAGCTATTATTTTACGTAACCTCAATATTCGTAACTACTTAGAAGGAATCCAAGTTTTAGGAGCTTCCAGAGTATTAATAGATAACTGTCGTTTAGATAGCAACCTTAACTTTGGTATTCGTGCTATGGGAACCTCCAGAGTCAGTATAACCAAAACTACTGTTCAAGCTTCTGGTATGAGATTTAATCCTATGATGGGAACACCAGGCCCAGGTACAGGTGTCCGCTTTGAAGAACAAGCTAGAGGAACTATTGTTGATAGTACAATTTCTGGCAATACCGCTACTGGATTAAGCAATGGCTCTACTCAATCTGTTGTACTATCAAGAACTACTGTTTTTGATAATGGCACCAATGTTTCTGGTACTTCAGCTTCTTCTTTTGTTAAGTTGTCTGATGAAATGACACCAGAAGTAGAAAATGATTCATTAAGATAAGTCTTAAACAAAGAAGGAGAATAAAAATGAATAGAATTACTCGATTTATTGTGTTAGCTTCGCTAATTTTAGCATTTGGTTTTGTTGCTACTTCCTGGAATACCACTGATGTAGCAGCTAACCACCCACTATTAGTAGAAGGTGAAAGAGATTTTGATGGTGATGGTTTACTTGGTGTTGATGAAGATTTAGATAATGCTTCTGACCAAGTATTTGGAACTATTAATGCTTCATTAGGTATGGCTAATGCTGGTGCTAACCAAAATGGTGTTGCTGTAGTTGTTACCTCTGGCCGTTTCTTAGAAACTGTTCGTATCACTGGTGCTAATGGTAATGTAACTTTAGAAGCTGCTCCCGGTGTAAGTGCTATGGTTGAAGCTGTTCGTGCTGGTAATGCTGGTAATGGTGATCGTCAAATGCGCCCTGGTATTATTGTTGATGCTCCAGCAACTAGAATTGTCACTATTCGCAATATGATTAGCCGTAACTGGACTGATGGTATTCAAATTAATGGCTCTTCTAGAGTAGTGATTGATAATTGTCGTGTAGAAAATAATACTAACTTTGGTATCCATGTAACTGGATCATCTAAAGTTACTATTAGCAATTCTACAGTAGCTTCTTCCGGTTTCCGTTCTGGTGCTGCCCCTGCCAACAATATGCCTAACCCAGGTATTGGTATTGGTTTTGAAGGTAGTTCAACCGGTACAGTAGCATTTACTACAGTTAGCGGTAGTGTAGCGGCTGGTGTTTCTAACACCTCTTCTGCTGGAAGAAAAGCTGTAGGAATTTTATCTGTCAATGCTTTTGATAACAATCCAAACTTTAATGGTATCAAACCAGCTAAAGGAACTATTCCTGCTGTTGCTGCTCCAAGCCAAGATGATCCAGATAATCAATAATAGTTAATATAAATAGGGGTACAAAATTTTGTATCCCTATTACACCAAACTTTACTGCTCTACCAAAAGATATTTGCTGCTTTAGTCCAAAGTTAATAAGCCTTGCAACAAATCAACTATACTTTATAATTTCAGAAAAAGATTTTTCATAAATTACTAAGTTTCCCATGAAAAAACTAGCTTTACTCCTATCTATATTAACTACTTTAGTATTATCTTTTAGTTATATTTTTATATCTACAACAAATACTAAAGCAACTACTGAAACCAAATTAGAAAATAAGATAGAAAATAAAGAAAATCCTCCTGTAAACCTAATTACACTTGATAAAGAATCTCAGCTACTTTTTAAGCTTCGTACAACACCAGCAACTAACAAAATAATAAATAATGGTTTTCAAGTACCAGCTACAATTAAATTACGGCCTCAATCCCAAGCAACTATAAGCAGTTCTGTTACTGGACTACTAAAAATGAAAAGAATTATTACTGTAGGAGATCTGGTAAAAAAAGATGAAGTTATTGCTACTGTTCAACAACCACTTAATGTAGCTGACCAAATTACTTTAGACGCTTACCAAATAGAGCAACGTAGCCGCCGAATTAAAGTAGAAGACGATGTAGACCATACGCGTAAATTATTAGTAATTGCTAATGTAGAATTAACAAGAGTAAAAAAACTTTATGAAGCTGGTGCTACTTCTTTAAAACGTTTACAAGAAGCAGAACAAAAGGTTGAATTTGCTTCTATAGAAGCCGCTCATGCTATACGTAATTTAATTGATCTTGGACAAA
This sequence comes from Blastocatellia bacterium, assembly GCA_016713405.1. Taxonomy (NCBI): domain Bacteria; kingdom Pseudomonadati; phylum Acidobacteriota; class Blastocatellia; species Blastocatellia bacterium. The sequence goes on along the minus strand of JADJPF010000024.1, from coordinate 142,744 downwards.
AAGATAAAAACTTTGACTCAAATCTTACAATCAAATCTCCTCTTACAGGAATTGTTGCTTCATTAAATGCTACTAATGGCGAGCAAGTAGAAAGTGGTAAAACATTACTTACAATTGTTGATTTATCAAATGTTTGGGTAGAAGCACAAATTTTTGAAAATGACTTACCTAAGCTATATAACGCTACTAATATTAATTATCAAATACCTGCAATAGATAGTAAAATAAATACTTTACCTGTAAGAACAAACTTCTTTAACTTAGCTACAAATGTTAATCCTACAACTCGGATGGTAGCAGTATATTTTGAAATTCCAAATCCAGAAAATAAATTAATAGATGGGCTTATTGTAAAACTAGATATTAATAGCAGCGAAAAGATAGAAAGATTAACCGTACCAACTCAAGCAATAATAATAGAAAATGAACAAAAAATAGTTTTTGTTTATAAAGGCGGAGAACAATTTGAAAAACGTGTAATTACAACAGGAATAGAAACAGAAGAAAATACAGAAATTCTTACTGGGTTAAGCCTAGGAGAAAGAGTAGTAGTAGAAGGAATTTATCAATTAAGAGCAAAAAAATGAGGTATTAAAATTGTGAATGTATTAAGAAAAGTTTTATTAGTATCAATTCTATTAACTTATATTATCTTCCCTATTTTAGCTCAAGATAATGCTGAAAACTCTTCTCGTCCTAGACGTGCTAACATTACTGGCGCACCACGTACTATGGAAGATGTAAGAAAATTTGAGCAGGCAATAGCACGTAATAAACAAATAGTGGGTTTTGTTTCTTATTATTATGATGGTTGTTATAATTTAGCAGCACTTAATGCACTGTTAGGAAATAAAGAAGAAGCAATAAAATGGTTAGAAAAGGCTGTAGAAAAAGGATTAATTGACACCGAGATAATTAATAATGACCCTGATATAGATTCATTAAAAACAGAAAAAAACTTTTCTGAGATTCTTAAGTTAACCGAAGAAACAAAAAGCAACTTAGCTAGAAGCACTCCATTTACAGTTGAAAATAATTTACAAACTGATGGCAAAAAGAAATTACCGCTTCTTGTAGTTTTACATGGAGAAACAGAAAATGCCTCTAATTTATTTCAACTCTGGGATTCACTTGCCAAAAAAAATCAAGTAGTGTTAATTGCTCCACAAGCTCTTTATACAATTGGTGATGGGCATTATCAATGGGGAACAATGGCTGAAGGGCGAGAGATAGTTGCAAAAGCTATTGCAGAAGCAGAAAAAAAATATCCTGTTGATACAAATAAAATTTATGTTATGGGTTTTTCTCAGGGTGCAACCTTAGCCTTAAATATGGCTTTATCTACTCCAGAACGTTTTGCAGGTGTTATTGCTGTTGCTCCTCGGTATCTACATAAACTTGTTGCTCTGGAGAAAATCAAAAAATACTCCCCAGCAGTTTACTTAGCTAATGGAGAAAATGAGGATCCTCATATTTTAGCCAACAATCAGCTAGCTAAAAACTTGTTAACTGATGCAGGCTTAAAAGTAGAATTAAAGCTTTTTCGTAACACTGGACATGCCTTTCCAGCTAACCCATCCCTAGAACTAGAAAAAGCTTTAACTTGGATAGAACAAAACAAAAAGCAATAAAAAGTAATAGCAAAGGTGTTAAAAAAATGGCTAATAAAAATTTTTACTTAAAAAACTTTATTTTATTTCTTACTATTTTTTTACTATTCTTTAGTTTTTCTTGTAAAAAGAGTAAACCTGGAGATGATCGCCGAGTTACACCACTTGAAAAACCTTTAACAAAAGTTAGTGAAAAATATGGGATAAAATTTGAGGATTATTTAATTCCAGAAACAATTTCTATTCCTGCCGGTCAATTTATGATGGGTAGTGATCAGGAAGAAGAAATCCCAAAAGAAGAACAACCCCGCCATAATGTTACACTTAAAGCTTTTGAAATTGGACGTTTAGAAGTAACTAATGCTCAATATGCAGATTTTGTTAAAGCTACAGGTTATGAAAATCCAAAATGGCAAGAAACTAATAGCGAACGTGTAAGTAATATGCCTGCAATGGCAATAAGTTGGGAAGATGCTCAGGTTTATTGTAAATGGCTTTCAGATATTACCCAAAAAACCTACCGACTCCCAACAGAAGCAGAATGGGAATATGCTGCTGGTGGTGCGCAATCAGTAAAATTTAGCTGGGGTAATCCCTGGGATCCAACCCAAGCCAACGTTGCAGGAGAAAAAAAAGCTATCATTCAATCAGCAAGTTATCCTGCTAATGCTTTTGGCCTTTATGATATGACTGGAAATATTTGGGAGTGGTGCGAAGATTTCTTTGATGCAGAATTCTATAAAAATAGCCCAGCAGAAAACCCTGTTAAATCAAGTGAAGAATCTGTCTCCCGTGTCCAAAGGGGTGGAGCATGGAATAGTGGGGAAAAATATGCTCGTATCTCTTTTCGTAGTCGCAATGGACAAAGTGTTAGATCAGAAACTACAGGTTTTAGAGTTGTGTTAGCTCCTTAGACCTTTTAGACCCACCAGCCAGGTCTATTATTAAAAGACCTTCTAGGGCTAAAACAAATAAACCTTCTATGCTGCATATTTGATAATAGCCAAGTCCTTTAGGGCTTGGCTAAATTGTTTGGCTAAACTGTTTGGCTAAATTGGCTAAAATTATCTTCCCACTAATTTAGTTAAACTTTCTATTTGTTTAACATCACCCATAACAATTAAAGTGTCTTCTGCTTCAAATCTTGTATCTGGATTTGGATTATAAATATACTTCTCACTATTAACACGCTTCATAGCAATAACTATTAGACCCGTTTTACGGCCAATATCTGAATAGCGTAGAGTATTACCAACCAAGGAAGAACCTACTGGTAAACTTACTCCTTCAATCCTAATAGTAGAGCTTTGATCGCGCATCATTACATCCAAAAAACTTACTACTGCGGGACGTAGCATAACGGAGGCCATTCTCAAGCCTCCAATATAATTAGGAGCAACTACGGTTTCAGCACCAGCAATTTTTAATTTATGTTCTGACTCTTTTTCTACAACACGCGAAACTATTCTAATATTTTTATTTAGACCTTTAGCAGTTAACACAACAAAAACATTGTCCCGATCACTATGAAGTGCAGTAACAAGACCTTGAGCGCGTTCAATTCCTGCACTTACCAATATAGAGTCTCTAGTAGCATCACCTAAAATAAATGGAACAGCTAAATCTTTAACACTTTCTATTTTTTCTGGATCTAATTCTATCATTACAAAAGGAGTTTTAGTTTTAGCAAATTCTATTGCAATATATCGACCTGTTTCGCCTACTCCACATAAAATGTAATGGTTGGAAAGCTTTTCTATTTCCTTTTGCATTCTACGTCTCCCAATTAAACCTATTAATTGGCCTTCAATGATAAAACTAGCTATTACACTTAAGCTATAACCAATAATACCAATACCAGTAACTATTAAAAAGATTGTAAAAACTCGTCCCTTAATTGTAAGTGGATTAACTTCACCATAACCAATAGAAGTTAAAGTAATTATGGTCATATAAAGAGAGTCAAAAACATTCCAGCCTTCTATTAGTTGATAGCCAATTACACCAAAAAAAACTACTGCCATCATTAAAATAGCAGCAGTAATTACACGTTTTCTATAAAATTGGTCATCAGCGAGTAAAGCTAATTTTCTATCACTCATTAGGTCATTAAATTACGAAAGACAAAAAGGCGACCATAAATTTTTCCACTCTCATCACGAACTGGTGAACTATAACGCTTAATTTTATTTGTTCCTCGTTTTTCTAAACGTGTCTTTATCTCATCTTCTACTACCATATCAGGGTTGTTAATTAATTCTATAAAACGTTGTAATTGTTGGTCAGAGTTTTCATATATATGTTGAATTTTCTTAAGCAATGCACGATAGCCAAAACCTACAACATTATCTAGTTGAACTTTATGAAAATTAACAAAAGTTTCATTTACTGCTGTCACCCATCCAGCAGTATCCATAATTAAAATTCCATCACTAACAGCATCCAAAACATTTTGGAAAATATCCTGGCGAGTTTTTGCTAGAGCATCCATTTCCATTTGTAGTTGTAAACTATTAGCCTCATTGACAGCACTTTCATAACGTAGGGTATCCATTTGTTTAGCGCGTTCAATTCTAGGCTTCATTCTAATCAAAACTTCTTTTTCATCAACAGGCATTATTAAATAGTCATCTGCCCCATTTTCTAAACCTTCGATGATATGTTTTTTCTGACTATATTCAGAAGAAATTAAAATTATAGGAATATTTCGGAAGCGTGGGTTTCCTCTTAGAGTTATACAAACACCCATACCAGTAATTTTTGGCAGTTCTACCATAGCAATAATTAAGCGGGGTTGTTCAGTAATTGCTTTAGCTAAACCTTCTTCACCATCTATTGCAGTAATTACCTCATAATAAGGCTTAAGCATAAACTCAAAAGAGAGTAAATCTTCATGACTTGCGCAAAGTACCAAGACGCGCTCTCTAGTTCCAGTATTAGGGGCATAAATTTCGTTTAGGTCAACTTGTGGGGCTTGTTCTACTTCGGCAGTAATTTCTTTTTCTGATAAAGCTGGTGCTGAAGAGCTATCAAACTCTGCTGTAACTCCTGGTGAAGGTGGTAGTTTTGAGGTAGGTGTTAAATAAGAATATGTACGAGCAAAGTCTGGCTCTGTAACTGCTGGTGTTTCTATGGGTTGTGATTCTGCAAATTCTTGTCCATATTCAAGTGAAGCTAAAATCAAAGTTATATTATCTTTGCCTCCATGAGCATTAGCTGCGTCTAGTAAAGTACGACAGCCATCTTCTATTGTAGGAGCATTCATAATTAATTCCTGCATTAGCTCATCTCGAAGCATTCCAGAAAGCCCATCAGAACAAACCAAAATTTGATCTCCATCATAAAGATCAATTGTTGATGTAACAGGGTAAACTGTAGGTTCTGCACCTAAAGATTGTAAAATAACATGTCGGTAAGGATGTGTTTCTGCCTCTTCAGGCTGAATAATCCCTGAATCTATAAGAGTTTGTACCATTGATTGGTCTTTGGTAAGGCGAAAAATATGTCCATTACGAACTACATAAGCACGTGAGTCTCCAACCTGAACAATATGAGCATGATTGGTTTCTATTAATAAAGCTGTTAAGGTTGCTCCCATTCCTTGTTCTTGTGCATTACGTTGAGAGCGTGACCAAATAGCCCAATTAGCTTTCTTTGTAATTTCAGCTAATACTTCAGCACCAAGTTGTTTATACTCACGGTTAAGTAGTTCATTTTGAAATACTTCTACAGTAACTTGGCTAGCAACTTCTCCAGCATTACGTCCGCCCATTCCATCACTAACAAGCAAAAGTGTTCCACGATCGCTAATAGCAAATTGTGATAGTTGTGAGGCTTTAGGAATATATTTAATATTTAGGTCAGCAATCAAAAAATTGTCTTCGTTGTTTTGTCTTACTCGCCCAACATCTGTTAAACCAACAACATGGACTATATTTCCACCTGGTGAGCCATTAGGTTGGTTTTCTCCCCATTGCGTCATGTGATTACATCCCTACTACTTTAATTTATCTTTAAAATTTTTAATAATTTGGTAACAAGAAATTAGCAAAAATATTTTTAGCATAAAAACAAACTTTATGGTTAAAAATTTTATAGCTATTTAGTTCTATTTAGATAAGATAAGTATTTTTAACAGCAACAAATTAACTATGAGTTGTTAACGTCTAATTCAGTTTGCCTAAAGTTAGCCGAACTTGTGCCTAAAGTCTACTTACATTTGCTTGCATGAAAACAAAATACCTTCTAACTTATTGCGGTAAAATAGCAATTCTAAAACTTCTAGGATTTTATGAATTTACTTAGTTTAAGCCAAATTAGTCAAACTTATGACTTAAAACCTGTCTTACAAGACATTACACTAGCAATAGATACTAATGAAAGAGTTGGAATTATTGGAGCTAATGGTTCTGGTAAAACTACTCTATTTAAGATTATTGCTGGGGAACTTACTGCTTCCTCTGGTAGCGTTTCTATCCGTCGAGGTATTCAATTAGGGCTACTAGCTCAAGAACCAAAACTTGACCCTAATCTAACTATTAACCAAACCCTTAGTGCTAGTCTTAGCGAAATACAACAAGTTATTAGTGATTATCAATTAATTAATAATCAAATAGCTAATTGTCAAGATGAAGATGAGCTAAAAAAACTCCAACCACAACATGAACTAATAGAACAACGCTTAGAACAATTAGGAGGCTGGCAATACCAACATCGTATTGATACTATTTTGGGGTATTTAGACTTAAAGGCAGAGGATAAATTAATAAATAACTTAAGTGGTGGTGAACGTAAACGTGTAGCTTTAGCTTGTGCCTTAATTCAAAATCCAGATTTATTAATTCTAGATGAGCCTACTAACCATTTAGACGCTTACACCATTTCTTGGCTAGAACAATATTTAGATAATTACTCTGGCGCATTACTTTTAATTACTCACGACCGATATTTTTTAGATAACGTAGTTGACCGAATGATAGAAATAGATAGGGGTAGAACCATTAGCTACACAGGCGGCTATTCAGATTACCTAGCAGAACGCGCCCAAAAACAAGAAACTGCGGCTAAAGTACAAAATAAATTGCTTAATTTGCTTCGTAAGGAAGAAGCCTGGCTACGTCAAGGCGTTAGAGCTAGAGGAACTAAATCAAAATATCGTGTTCAAAATGTTTATGAACTTAGAGAAAAAGCCCGCCAAGAAGCAGAATATCAACTCCAAGGCCGCTTATCCTCCACTAAACGCTTAGGTAATACGGTTTTAGAAACAGAAAAATTAACAGTTTATTTTCAAGAACAACTTTTAGTAAAAGAGCTTGACTTTATTATGGTTAAAGGAGATCGTGTAGCAATAGTTGGGCCAAATGGCTGTGGGAAAACTACTCTACTTAAAACCTTAATTGGAATGCTTCCTGCTACATCTGGAAAAATTGTCTTGGGTAAAAACACTGAAATAGCTTACTTTGCTCAAGATCGTCTAGATTTAGATGGAGAAATGACGGTTTGGAAATATTTAGCTGAAAATGCAGAAACAATAAAAGTAGGTTCAGAGTTTCGCAATATTAGATCTTACTTAAGTGATTTTAAGTTTGATAGCAATAAATTACTTAGCAAAATTCACACACTTAGCGGAGGAGAAAAAAACCGGTTAGTTTTAGCTAAATTACTTTTAACTAGCACTAATTTATTAGTTTTAGATGAACCTACTAATGATTTAGATATTGATACTTTACAATGGTTAGAACAAGCATTAATAGATTTTCCTGGCTGTGTTTTATTTGTCTCTCATGATCGTTTCTTTTTAGATAAAGTAGCAACATCTGTGCTAGTTTTTGAAGAAAAGGCTAAAGTAACTCGTTATGCTGGTAACTATAGCTTATACAAAGAGTTATATAGCACCCCTACTTCTAGTAATGAACAAACTATTTCTAAAACAACCCCCACTACACAAGTTGTTGAGAAAAAAGCAAATGCACGAAAAGGACTTTCTTATAAAGAACAACAAGAATTAACAGCACTCGAAACACAACTAGCGTCATTAGAAGAAGAAATCAAAACCCTTGAACTCCAACTTAGCGATCCTATAAGCTATGGATTAAATCATCAACAACTAGCCGAACTCGGCCAACAACTAGAACCACGTCAAAATCAACTTGATCAACTCTATCAACGTTGGTTGGAATTAGAGGAAAAGAAAAATAATTGATGCTCTTCTGAAAATACTTAGTATTTTTATCTTAGAGCTATTGTTATCAACATTTCAGTTGATATAAACTGTTTATTTTTATTGCCCCTCAAATAAAAATTATTTAAATCAATAACTTAACTCTTAACGCTCAAACTTAAAAACTTATTTCGCTGTATTTTTTAGCGCAGTTACAAATTACGTGAGAATACTTTAATCCCAAAACTAATATTTTTTAAAGGAAGCAAAAACCTATATGAAATTTCCTTGGTCAATGAGTAGTAAAAACTTTTTATGTATATTGTTAATAACTATTTTAATTTCAACATTTAATTGGTTAATGCTAGAAGCAAGTGCTGATAGTCAAAAAATTAAAAGTGTTGGCAATACTGAGTATAATGTTACGGCTAATCCATCTCAATTAGGTGCCTATTATGATGCCAATAAAACTAATATAACTTTTCGTGTCTATTCTTCTCGTGCAACTCGAATAGAAGTTTATCTTTATAGCTCTGCCACTGGTACACAAGAAAAAGTAAAATATGTATTAACCAAAAATTCCACTGATAATATTTGGTCTAAAACAGCTTCTGTATCAACATTGCAAAATAGCTATGGACTAAATGGAGTAATTTACTATGGTTATAGAGCTTGGGGCCCAAACTGGCCTTACAATTCTAGTTGGACAAAAGGTTCTACTACAGGTTTTATTTCTGATGTAGATGCAAATGGAAATCGTTTTAACCCCAACAAACTATTAGTCGATCCTTACACTTTAGAAATAAGCCATGATCCTGTTACTACAACACAAACTGATGGAACAATTTATGCGTCTGGCCCGATTTATCGTAGTATTGACACTGGTTCAAAAGCACCAAAAAGCATAGTTTTAGCACCTGATGTTTTAGCTAATTCGGCTGGAATTGGTGTTAAGCCAACACGTCCATTAAAAGATGATGTTATTTATGAAGTTCATGTACGTGGCTTAACTAAGCAAGATAATAGCATTCCTGCTGCTTACCGAGGTACTTATAAGGGTGCGGCAATGAAGGCTGCATATTTAGCTAGTTTAGGCGTTACTGCAATTGAATTTTTACCTGTACATGAATCTCCAAATGATAACAATGATATTAATCCAAACAGCAATGCAGATGGGGATAATTATTGGGGATATGTCACGCTTAATTTTTTTGCGCCTGATCGTCGTTATGCTTATGATAAAAGTCCTGGTGGCCCGACACGTGAATTTAAGGACATGGTAAAAGCTTTTCATGATCAAGGAATCAAAGTCTATATTGATGTTGTTTATAACCATACTGGCGAAGGCTACGCATATAGCCCTACAGATAAAAACACCTATAACATTATTTCTTGGCGAGGTTTAGATAACCCAACCTATCATTCACTAACTGCTGATTTTCAAAATTCTTGGGATAACACTGGTGTTGGAGGTAACTTTAATACCTTAAATCCTATTGCACAAAATCTAATTGTTGATTCCCTACTTTATTGGCGTGACAAAATGGGACTAGATGGTTTTCGTTTTGATTTAGCTTCTGTTTTAGGCAACACCTGTCAACATGGTTGTTTCAATTATGACAAACTTAACCCTGCAACAGCATTAAACCGTATTGCTAGAGATCTTTCACCTCGTCCCGCTAATGGTGGTAGTGGAGTTGATCTAATGGCTGAACCTTATGGTGTTGGTGGTAATACTTATCAAGTAGGTAACTATCCTGCTGGCTGGTCAGAATGGAACGGAATTTATAGAGACACAATCCGTAAATCTCAAAATAAATTAGGTCTTGAGCCAATAACTACAGGTCAATTAGCTAGCCGTTTTGCTGGTTCTTCAGACCTTTTTGGTGATGATGGCCGTAAGCCTTGGAACTCTGTCAATTACTTAGTAGTGCATGATGGTTTTACCTTAAAAGATCTTTACACCTATAACACCCAAAATAATAATCAAGCTTGGCCTTTTGGCCCTTCAGATGGTGGAGCAAGTATTAATGATAGTTGGGATCAAAATGGTGTTCTAGCCGATCAACGTCGTGCGGCTCGCTCAGGATTTAGTTTATTAATGTTAAGTGCTGGAACTCCTATTTTTAATGGTGGTGATGAATTTTTACGCACTTTACAAGGTAACAATAATGCTTATAACCTAGATTCTCCAGGTAATTGGCTTAACTATACCCTAAGTTCTACACAAACAGCTTTCCAAACTTTCTGCCAAAAAATGATTGCTTTTCGTAAAGCTCACCCTTCACTACGTCCAGTGAATTTTTACTCTGGTGTAGACAATAACTCTAATGTTATGGAGCAACTCCGTTGGTTTAAACCTGATGGTGGCGTAGCAGATGGAGCTTATTTTGATAACCCAAATAACCGCTCAATTGCTTATCGTCTGGATGGTACAGAGTTTGGTGATTCTGCTAGTGCTATTTATATTGCTTATAATGGTTGGCAAAATCTAGTAGACTTTCGCTTACCTTGGCCCGGTACTGGTAAAAATTGGTATCGTGTGCTAGATAGTTCTAGTTGGAATGAAGCTAATGGAAATATTACAAATCCTGGTAGCGAAACATTTATTGGTGGTGAAAATACTGTTTATGGCTTACATGGAAGAGGCGTATTAGTATTAATTGCTAAATAACTAGTGATTATTGCTTTTTTATAGCTGAGGAGCAAAAAGTTTAGTATTTGTGGCTTTTTCCTCCTCCTACAAAAACAAGACGATTTTTCTATTTTTTTTAGCTACAATAAGTCATCAATTTTATTTTAATAACTTGTTTATTTTAGAAAGGGTTATTAGCAATGTCTTGGAAAAAAGCTTTGTTGGCTAGCGTTTTTGTACTTATTAGCAGTGTTTTTGCTTTTGCTCAAATAACAGAAATGCCTCCTCCACCGCTTCCTGATGCTGCTCTGCTGGCTGACATTCTCCAAGCTAGCGAAAATCTTCATAAACAAGGCCAGGCTATAGAATTTAAAGAAACTGTTAGTTTTCGTCTTGCTGCTGTTTTACCAGAAGGACGACAAACCCGCAATATACCTAATAGAAATGTTGATTATCGTCAATCGGCTGATTATGCCGTCCGCGCTCGTCAAGGACAAATCCTAGAAAAAAATCTAATTGAAGTACATCAACCGCCTCGCTTTGGACTAAATGCGCTTTTTAAGGTAATTGATATTCCTACCCTTCAAGAAACTTTGCCACCTGTAGCATCATTAAAAACCGCCTTTTTACTTTTTCTTAGTAAAGACTTTGTAAATGGTTATAAGGAAGTTGAAAGAGAAAAAGTAAATGGTCGTGAAGCTGTAAAGCTAGCTTTGCGCTTTCGTCCTGGTCGTATTGCAATTGAAAACTGCTTTGTTTGGATAGATGAAAAAAACCATTTACCATTAAAAGCAGAACTAAAAATAGGTGATATTGATCGTTATAGTAATGTAGTATTAAAAGTTTTACTTGAAGATGTTACTGACAATAAATTACCAGGCCGTATTACTCAAGAAGTAAGTTGTAGCACCTATGAAAATGGGATTCCAATCAGGTTAGAACATACTTCGGTTTATTCAGACTTAAAACCATTACCAAAAGAGCAATAACTCTATTTTTTTGATTCTTTTAGTAAGTTGTACATTTGTTCACTAACTTCTTTTGGAAAACAGAGTCTATCAATTTTAAACCCTTTCATTCCTCTAATTACATCAGATACAGCCGTGATTTCACATCTTTCATTATTGGCATGTCTTTTAGCTTCAATATAAATTTGTCCTTTTGGTTCAGCACTATTTGGGGAGTAGGGGCCAAAGTAAGGAATATCTGCCGCGCTATCTCTAAACAAGTAATAACTAGCAGGAAAACCTGCTTTAGTAATAATTTCACAAGCTTTAGTAAAAACTTCTGTTTCTTCAATTTCTGCCCAATTTATATCAATTGAGCCAAAGAGTCTACGATTAATAAATCGATTGCATAAATCTCTTAAAACAATGTCTTTTTCATTTATCCATTGCTTAATATGAAACATTATGTCGTGGTCATCTAGGCTTAAAAACTCTTTTGTAGTCATTAACCGGGCAGTCAACAATTTTGCAAGAGGTGAATCTTTTAGATAAAAGCTTAGGTCATTTGATTTTAATAATTCTACTGCACGACGTAAAATAGCAATTAGCATATTTTCTGAAGCTCTTAAGGAATGATGAAAATAGACTTGGCGAAACATATAAAATCGGGCTTGTAGATATTCTTCCACAGCATATAAACCTTTAGAAGAAACATAAATTCGCTGTTCCTGTGGGTCAAGTTTTATTGAGTGAATAATCCATTCCAAATCATAGTTGCCATACTTTGCACCAGTCATCAGGCTATCACGAAGCAAATAATCAAACCGGTCACAATCAAGCTGAGAGCTTACAAGTTGATGAGCATAGGCAGGCAAAAACTTATGCTCATAGATGTTTACTAGGGTTTTTGGTAGTTGAGGGTCATATTTAGAAAGGATTTGATTTACTTGTGTAGAGGGATCTAAAAGGATTTGCTTAGTCCAATTTTCATGACTTATAGCAGTAGCTTTTTCAATAACATGTGAAAATGGCCCATGTCCAATGTCATGAAGCAGTGCAGCAACACGAGCAGCAACGCGGATTTCTGGAGCAATATTATACTTTTCGGCTAGCTTATTTAGCACTCGTGTCATAATGTGCATAACACCAAGTGAATGAGTAAAACGACTATGTTCAGCACCTGGATAAGTATAAAGAGCTAATCCAAGTTGCTTAATTCGTCTTAATCTTTGAAATTCACAAGTGTCAATTAATGCAATTAGTAAACGATCACCATCTTGCACACTGTTAAGTGCAATAATGTTATGCACAGGATCACGATATATTCTTTCTGTCATTTAGCTATTAATCGCGTTCACTAGATTTATAGCTCAACATTTTCCACAATACATAAACAGCAGCCATCACAATAGCAACCATAAAAACAGTTTGGAGTAGGGCAAATATTTTTATTAATACATCCCAAAACAATACCCAAACAAAACTAAGGAAATAGTAACCTGCTACTACACCAACAAGCCCTAAAGTAATATTCTTTAATGCTTTCATAAATACTCCTTACCAAATTAAACCTAAGTAATTTAGCTAGGCAGAAACTTTCATTCTCCGTAGCACTTTAGCTAGCTCAATACGTCCGCGATTAATACGGGACTTTACAGTTCCTTCAGGAATTTTTAGTTTATCAACTATTTCTTGATAACTTAATTCTTCAATATCTCGCATAATTACACATTCTCGTAAATCAGGAGAGAGTTTATCAATTGCTGCTTGAACTTGTAGGGAACGTTCTTGGCGTTCAATACGACGATGAGGACTTTCAAAACCGCCGCTTAAATGATGAATATGGTCATCTAGGTCGTCGCTACTATCGGCTGGTTGACGGCGACGTTTTCTATAATCATCAATAATTAAATTGCGTGCTAGACGCATCAACCAATTAGATAAATCTCCAAGTTCTGGATCATACTGCTCTAGCGAACGATAGATACGAATAAAAACTTCTTGTGTTAAATCTTCAGCCGATTCATGCCTACTAGTAAAACGATAGGCGAGTTTATAAACACCGCGCGAGTATTCTCGCACAATTTGTTCCCAAGCATCTGTATCACCGCCACGACAACGGGTTATTAGTTCTAGGTCGCCTTCAGCCAAGATGTTTCTATCCCCAATAATTAAAATTATAGTATAAAAACTTAAGCTCAGTTTTTAATTTTTTGCTACTGCTGTTAATTGACGCTTAAGTAAGCGTGTGGTTCAATTAACAAAATTGTCTTATATAAAATGTTAGCAAGCATTGTAACGAGTAGAGACAAAAACTAGCAAGAGAAACTAAGCATAATTAGCTTTTAATTCTCCGAATTTTTACCATAAGTTAAGCCTAATTTTATATAAAAAAATTTATGTCATTTATTTCTCTTAATTCTACTAAAATCTACTATCAGATGATTGGCGAAGGTACACCAGTAGTTTTTATTAGTGGTTGGACACTTTCATGTGATTATTGGTTGCCACTGGTAGAAAAACTTAAACACAAACATTTATGCCTACTTTATGATGGACGGGGTTTTGGGCGTTCTCAACCTTTAGCGCAAGATGCTGGGGTTGAAATAGACGATCATGCTGAAGACCTTCATCAGTTAATTACTAGTCTTAGGCTTAAAGATGTAAATTTAGTAGGCCATGGTTTAGGTGTATGGACTGCCGCCCTATGTGCCAGGCAACATCCTCAAGATGTGCTTACTCTAACAGCACTTGCACCAGAAAGCGAAGCCTCTGCTAAAGATACTAAATCCGTAGAATTACCATCTTTTTGGCAACAAGCTAGCATTTTATTAAAAGACCTGGCTAAAGTTCCAATGATAGGAAATCTTGTAGCTTGGCGTTACCATAATGCTCCAGAACCATTTCGCTCACATCTTTATGAAGATTTTGCCAAAGCTGATCGTCGGGCTGCCTTCCACCTTTTAGCTAGCTGTATGGGAAATGACAACCGCCATCGTTTTGCACAAACTTTAGCTAATCTACATATTCCTATTTTATTAACTCGAGGCTCAGAAGATCGCATTTGCTCAACTCAACTTTTGCGCTCATTATTTGAGATTATCCATAGCGGTAAACTAGCAACCATTCGAGGATGTGATCATTTTCCAATGCTAGAATACACAGAAGAATTTGCTAATTTACTCTTAAGTTTTTTTGAGCAAAACGCTATTCTTAAACCAAACCAAGCTTTAACTCGTCGCTAATTTTTATGAGTGATATTAATAAATTAGTTGACCTAAAAATAGATGAAAAAATGTTGATTTGGTTAGTATTTGCTGGTTTTGGGACTGTTTTAGTAATTAGCTATTTTTACCAGGCCCCACCTAACCCTAAAACATCCCTATGTGCTTTTTATAATCTTACTCATTTGCCCTGTCCAGGATGCGGGCTAACTCGCTCATTTTGTGCTATTGCCAAAGGTCAATTTATTGCTGCATTTAACTTTCATTTACTTGGCCCAGCTTTATTTATAGCAACAACTTTAACTTGGCTAGCATCTCTCCTAGCAATCTTTGGAATAAATAAGCCTATTAAGTTTTTTTATCAATTATTTACTAAAGACTTATCAATAAAATTATTTGCTGTTATTTTAGCTATTTACTGGATAGCTAGATTAGGTGTTATAACTATTAGTAAATTTTAATTATGAATATTCATTTAGCAACTGAATCTGACTTTCAAGCTATATGGCCGATTTTCCAAGCGGTTATAGCCACAGAAACAACCTATGTTTTTGCTCCAACAACTTCTTATAAAGAAGCTTTTCCTATTGGTTTGGGCCTAAAATAAAATCTTTTGTAGTAGAAGATAACCAAAAAATTGTTGGTATGTATAAATTAATTGAAAACCAGCCTGGTCTAGGCTCTCATGTTGCTAATGCTTCTTTTATGGTAGATCCAAATTACAGCGCAAAAGGTCTTGGCAAAACAATGGGAATACATTGTCTTAAAGAAGCTAAAAAAATCGGATTTTTAGCTATGCAATTTAATTTTGTTGTTAGTAGCAATTTGCCAGCCGTTTCTTTATGGCAAAAACTTGGTTTTAATATTGTTGGAACATTACCAAAAGCTTTTAAGCATAAGGTTTTAGGTTATGTAGATGTTTTTGTTATGTATCGGTTTTTAGATGATATTGAGATTTGAGAGATTTAATGGAACTAATTAAGAGTGTTTATCTGCGGGGTGCGCTACTACTCTTATTTTCCTAAAAGCTGATAGTTTATCACTGATAGTTTTTTTTTGCTGGGCTAAGAAAGTAAACAACACCCCTACTCCTTATACTAAAGACGGATTTTCTTTGAAAAACCGTACAAGAAATTTAAACTTTTTCCGAAAAAGTGCAAATTTTTCCGAAAAAGTTTTTAGAGCCGTTCCATTGTCAAAAATATTAACTCATAAAATATTGCTTTTAATATATTTATCCAATATCTTTTTCTAAAAAACTTTCTCAATTCATTCTAATTCTTCTAAGAGTTGCTAGATTTTTTTTTCAATAAATAGGATAATTCCTATTACCGACCAAAAGAAAATCATTTGTTTTTAATTATGTTAAAAAAAGTTTATTTGGTAACGATACTAGTTACTTTGGCATTTTTGTTATTACCATCCAAAATCCTTGGACAAGGTAGAGATGTAGTCAATACACTAACAGGAAATATAATAGTAGAAAGTGATTTTTCCTCTAAAACATTAGCAAATAAACGCAACATAATTATTTACTTACCACCTAATTACAAACAAAACTCTAAAATCCATTATCCTGTTTTATATCTACACGATGGACAAAATGTTTTTGACCAAACAACATCATTTATTGGTCAAGAATGGCAATGTGATGAAACAGCAGAAAAATTAATTTTAGCTAACAAAATTCAACCAATTATTATTGTTGGTATCTACAATGCTGGTGAAAAGCGCGTTGATGAATATACCCCCTCAATTGATGTGCGTTATGGAAAGGGTGGAAAAGCTAATTTATATAGCAAGTTTTTAATAGAAGAATTAAAACCTTTTATTGATAAAAAATATCGTACCCTTAAAGATCCTGCTAATACTGCTTTAGGTGGATCTTCTTTAGGTGGACTAGTTTCATTATTTATTGGGCTTCAACACCCACAAATATTTGGAAAATTGGCTATTGTGTCTCCTTCTGTGTGGTGGGATAACAAAGTAATTCTTAAAGATGTAGAAAATTTACCTTCAAAACCAAAAACAAAAATATGGTTAGATATTGGCTCAAAAGAAGGTGAAGAAAGCATTCCTGATACTAATAGCTTAAAAGAAGCATTGGTAAATAAAGGTTGGCAGTTAAATAAAGACTTAAAATATTTAGTTATTGATGGAGCAAAACATAATGAAGAAGCATGGGCAAACAGGTTTGATAAAATATTAGAATTTCTTTTTCCAAAAAAATAAAATAATTTTGATGTAGCCTTTAATAATTAATCTCTGGCCCCCAAAAAATAAATAGGCAACTTACCTAATAACAAAACTAATAGTTCTTTAAATATATATTTACTAATATTAGTAATACATACAAAACAATCAATCGTTTTTCTTTATATTTCAAAATATCTTTCGTGTTTTTAATTAAAAGTAAAAAGCTTTTCTTTAAGTTTATAACTTATTAATAATTCTTCAGTTTAAGCAAGGAGATAGGGATAAAAATGAATCGCAAATCTTTTTTTTCTAAGGGCCGTATAGTAGGAAATTTAGCTTTTCTACTACTTACGGCGGGCCTTACTTTTGGACAAAGCGATACGGCCCGTGTAGAAGGAACCGTAACTGATTCCACAGGAGCAGCAATAGCTGGGGCAACAGTATCTTTAATCAATGTTGGTACTAATAGCAAAGTTGAAATTACAACTAATGAACAAGGCAATTATGTTGCTCCATTATTAAAAGTTGGTAATTATCGTGTAGAAGTTATGGCTCAAGGTTTTCGCACTAATATTCAAACTAATATTACTTTAACCGTTAGCCAAATTGCTCAAATTAATGCCCAACTTGATACAGGTGATGTTAGCGATGTAATTGAGGTTAGTAGTAGCGCACCATTAATAGAAACTAGTTCTGCTACCATTGGACAAGTAATTGAAGGTAAACAAATTGTTGATCTACCAATAAATGGACGTAACTTTACACAATTTGCTACTTTAGTTCCTGGGGTTTCTCGTGGCACATCAGGCAGCAATGCAGATGGTTCTGGTGGTAATGCAGAAACATTTCGTCAAGGTGATACAGGTTCAGCAGCTATTTCTGCTAATGGTTTAAGAGAACAAAACAACAATTTTTTATTAGATGGTATTGATAATAATGAAAGCGTTGTAAATACAATTGTTTTTTTCCCTCCTATCGAAGCATTACAAGAATTTCGCGTAATTACTAGTGTTGCACCTGCTGAATTTGGCCGTGGAGGTGGTGCTGTAATAAATGCTATTACTAAATCAGGTACTAATGAAATTCATGGGACTGTTTTTGAATTGTTACGTAATTCTGAGCTAGATGCACGAGCAACTTTTGCTCCTACTAAACCAGTATTTCAACGTAATCAATTTGGTTTTGCTTTTGGCGCACCTATAAAGAAAGACCGCACATTTTTCTTTGGTAACTACCAGGGCTTACGTCAAAACCTACCAAAAGAAGAAGGCAACCGTGTCACAGTACCTACAGCTAGAATGCGTCAAGGTGATTTTGGCGAGTTGCTAGATGCAAATTTTACTGGCTTAGGTCAACCTATCACAATTTTGATCCAGTAACTGGTAATCCTTTTCCACGTAATGTTATTACTCGTCCACTTGATCCAGTAGCTGTTAAATACCTAAATTCATTCCCTTTACCAGATATTGCTGGTCGAGCAACACAAAACTATATTGTTAAACGTATTGCCAAACAAACCTTTAATGATGGTGATTTCCGTATTGACCATAGATTTAAGGATACAGACACCATATTTGGCCGCTTTAGTATTGCTGATGATAGCCAAACCGACCCAGGCCGTATTCCAGGCTTCCAAGCTGGTTTTGGTTCTGGTCTAAACGCTATTGAAGCTCGTGGAGTAGCAACTGGCTATACCCACACTTTTAGCCCATCAACTGTTAATGAGTTTCGTTTTGGTTTTACACTACTACGCATTGGATTTTTCCCAGTTAACTTTGGGCAAAACCAAAACCAAGATATTGGTATTGGTGGCCCGGTGGGTTTAATACCAACACTGGTATTTCCTTGATTGGTGGTGGTAACGGTAATTTTATTGAATACTTAGGCGATGGCGGTCAATTTACCTTACGTGAACGTAGCTATCAAATATCAGACGCGCTCACTCATGTTAGAGGTAACAACACCTTTAAGTTTGGTTTTGTAGTAATTCGTCGTAATGTAAGAGCCTTCCAAGGTGATTTTGCTAAAGGTTTCTATTTCTTCTCTGACTTTACTGCAACAATTGGAAACACACCTCCTTTAGGTCAAACAGGCTATGAAGTAGCAGAAATGTTAATAGGTAAAACCAACTTTACTTCAATTACTGCTAGTCCAGATGGAGCATTACAACCAAGCACAGCTATTTCCTATGAAAATGGCTTTTATGCCCAAGATGATTGGCGTATAACCAGAAATCTTACACTCAATTTAGGGTTACGCTATGAATATTTCACAGCACCTTTTGAAGAAAACGATCGTCTAGCTAATTTTGACCCTGCTACAGGCAGAATAGTAGTTGCTGGAATGAATGGCCCACGTGCTACAGTAGAAACAGATAAAAACAATTTTGCACCTCGTTTTGGCCTAGCTTATGCGTTTAATTCTAAAACCGTACTTCGTGGCGGCTATGGTATCTTTTATTCATTAGATCGTGGTGGTATTGCTAACCAACTAACACAAAACGCTCCATTTATCATTACACAATTTCGTTTTGGTGGCCCTGGTGCTAATGTTCGTTTAAGCGAACCTATCCCACTACCTAACCCAATAAATTTAAGTAATCCTGTTCTTCCTGATGGTTCTGCATTACGCTTTATTCCTAGAGATAGTGATACTACTAGAGTACAGCAATATAATGTAACAGTAGAGCATCAATTTAATAATTATCTAGCTTTAAGTGTCGGCTATGTTGGAACTAAGGGTGATAATGTTGTTGCAGTTTCTACTTCTGGTGGCTTTAATGATCCTAATGTAAGAAACCGCCTAACTACAATTGCTAATGTTGGCGATTCTGATTATAACTCACTACAAATAAAAGCAACTTTACGTAACTATAAAGGAGCAGGATTTTTAGCTTCTTATACTTATGGACGTGCAAATAATAATACTCCTGGGCCATTTCCTGGGCCAGGTGGAAACTTCCGTACTCAAGCATCTGATCCTAATAATTTAGACCTAGACGAAGGCCCAGCAGATTATGATGTACGTAATCGTTTTACCTTTGCGGCTAATTATGATCTACCATTCTTAAAAGACTCAGATAACAAAATAGCTAAAGCTCTATTTTATGGCTACCAAATTAACACTATTGTTACTTTACAAGATGGAACTCCATTTACTGTATTTGGTGGTTTTGGTCGTGCTGCTTTAGTTGGTAGCAAAGAGTCTGCTAAGGGTGATGAGTCTGTAAACAGCTATTACAATGCTGCTGCATTCCGTCCTTCAATGAATGCTCAAGATCAAGCTCCTCGTAACTTCCTACGTGGCCCTGGTCTATCAACCGTTGATTTTTCCATCTTCCGTAGATTTAACCTAGTTGAAAGATTGAACTTGGAGTTCCGCGCTCAAGCTTATAATCTTTTCAATAATCCACAATTCAATAACCCAGGTATTTTTATTGGTGCTGGTGATACTGCTGTAATTACAAACACCCGTGGAAATTCTGCTCGTCAATTTGAATTTGGATTGCGGCTAAACTTTTAGTTAGTTACTAAATTTTCTTAAAAGCACAGCCCTGATTTAAGGGTTGTGCTTTTTTAAAATTGTTTGTTTGATAATCTGTTTGATAAATAGTTAAATTACTTTACTTATGATTAGCATTAAAAACTTTATTAAATATACTCACTACTTACTTATTAGACTTTGTTACTTATCTATTTTCCTTATAATTTTATCTTTACCTCTTCCAACAGCTAAATCCTCTAGTAAATTACAAACTTTATTACAACCTCAAATAGATAAAATTGAGCCGCCTAATTGGTGGATTAACCACAGTGTAAACCCCGTCCAAATAATAATTTATGGACGTAATTTTAATGAAAGTAAAATTAAGCTAGATTCCGTAGGTGTTAAACTAGTAGAAAGCTCTGTAAGCAATAATGGAAGTTATATTATTGCTTACCTTGAAATTGACCCACAAAAAGCGACTGCTAGTAATATAAAAATAACTGTAGAAAATAATGCTGGCAATTCTACTGTTGATTTTGGATTAAGGGATTTGCCTAGAACAGCAGGAAAATACCAAGGATTTAGTCCAGACGATGTAATTTACTTAATCATGGTGGATCGTTTTGCTGATGGTGATCAATCTAACAATAACCCAAAAGAATCTGCTGGATTTTATGACCGCAAAAAACCTCGTGGCTATCATGGAGGTGATTTTCAAGGCATAATCAATAATCTTCCTTACTTAAAAGAATTAGGTATTACTGCTATTTGGATGACTCCTATTTATAATAATTCAAATAGGGTTTCTGATTATCATGGTTATGGTTCGGTGGATTATTATCAGACAGAAGAGCATTTTGGCACTTTAGAAAAATTGCAAGAACTAGTTAACACGGCCCATCAACAAGGAATAAAAATAATTCAAGACCATGTGCTTAATCATACGGGCCCGGATCACACTTGGACAGATAACCCTCCTACACCAGATTTTATTAATGGAACACGTCAAAAACACCTAAATAATGTTTTTGATATTGCTTCTTTAACTTCTGTTAATGGTGATCCAACTAGGGCAGATTTAACCTTGCGAGGTTGGTTTGCTGATATATTGCCAGACATTAACCAAACAGATAGAGAAGCCGCACAATATTTAATACAAAATTCTCTTTGGTGGATTTCATCAACCGGAATAGATGGTATTAGATTAGATACTTTTCCTTATATCCCTCGCTCTTTTTGGAGTAACTGGAATGGAGCTATCCATAAACAACATCCAAACTTTACTGTAGTTGGAGAAGTCTTAGACGGCAACCCAAACATAGTTTCTTTTTTTCAAGGTGGAGTAAAACGCTTTGATGGTATTGATTCTAAAGTAGATACTCTATTTGATTATCCTAGCTGTTATGCAATTAGAGAATATTTTGCTAATAATCGTGGACAATTAAGCAGAATTACAAATATTGATGAAGTCTATCCAAATGCAAGTGTTTTAGTCCCATTTTTTGGAAACCATGATATTAAACGTTTTGCTAGCGAGCCTCAAGCAACAATAGAAAATACAATTTTAGCCTACACTTATTTGTTAACAATGCGAGGAACTCCACAACTTTACTATGGGGATGAATTAGCAATTACTGGAGGCGAAGACCCTGATAACCGCAAGGATTTTCCTGGCGGTTTTCCTGGTGATTTGCGTTCTGCTTTTACTTCTGCTGGACGCACAAAATCAGAAAATAAGCTTTTTAATTCAATAAAAAAAGTCTCCCAAATACGTCAAAAATATCCTCAACTACGTGGCGGAGAAATGAAATTTTTATTTGAGGATCAAGACGTGGTAGTTTATTTACGCTCAAAAGAAAATGACCAGGCTATTGTAGCTATTAATAAATCAGTAAATAAGACCACTAGAAACATTAACTTACCAGCAAATCTTTTTGCTGATGGAGTAACATTTAATAATAAATTAAATGAAAAATACTCAACAAATGTAGTAAATAATAAGCTAAAAATAAAATTTGTAGCTAAAGAAGCTATAATTTTAATACCAAATTAATAAATCAAAAATCTTATAAATTTATGGCTCAATTAGAAATTAAAAACCTTACTAAAATTTATGATGGTGGTGTTTGTGCTGTTAACTCAGCTTGCTTTGATGTAGCAGATAAAGAATTTGTAGTTTTAGTTGGGCCTTCGGGCTGTGGTAAATCTACCTTACTTAGAATGATTGCAGGGCTAGAGTCTATTTCTAAAGGTGATTTAATGATAGATGGAAAGCGTGTAAATGATTTACCTTCAAAAGATAGAGATATTGCTATGGTATTTCAAAACTATGCTCTTTACCCACATTTAACAGTTTATGAAAATATGGCCTTTAGCTTAAAACTACGTAACTATCCTAGCAATGAAATAAAAACTCGCGTAGAAGAAGCAGCTAAAATCTTAGGTTTAACCGAATATTTAGCACGTAAACCAAAAGCTTTATCAGGCGGACAACGCCAGCGCGTTGCTGTTGGTCGGGCAATAGTTCGTCGTCCAAAAGTTTTTCTTTTTGATGAACCGCTTTCTAATCTTGATGCAAAAATGCGTGTTCAAACCCGAGTTGAGCTAGTCAAACTACATCGTCAATTACAAGCTACAATGGTTTATGTTACTCATGACCAAGTAGAAGCTATGACAATGGCAGACAAAATTGTTGTTGTAAAGGGCGGCGAAATCCAACAAGTTGCACCCCCACTAGAACTTTATAAAAATCCTGCAAACAAATTTGTAGCAGGCTTTATTGGTAGCCCTGCAATGAATTTTATTAATTGCAAAGTTGCTAAAGAAAATAATCAAATTATTCTAAATTCCCCTGCTCTAACTGCTCATTTAATGGGAGAAAAATTTTCTTCTTTGGATTTGAGTTCTTTACCAGCAGAAGTAGTTTTAGGCATTCGTCCAGAAGACATTAGCCTTGCTAATGGTCAAGATAATAAAAATGTTTTCTCTGCTACTGTAGAATTAATAGAACAAATGGGAAACGAAATTTTTGCTCAACTATCCTTAGCAGATAAAGAAATTACGGCTCGATTGCCTGCGGATATAAAATTAACAATTGGGGAAAAATCTCAATTTATTTTTAATAAAGAAAAATGTCATCTTTTTGACCCTACAACGGAAAAATCATTGATTAGTAAAATTTAGTAAATGAATAATAAACCAAACTTGCGAGAATCTCTTATTTCATATCTTTTTTTAGCACCTTTTTTGCTTGTTTTTACTGTATTTCTAGGCTATCCAATGCTCTATTCACTTTATCTTAGCTTTAGAAGCACTTCTTTTTCTACAGATTGGTACAATATTTTTAATAGTATGGAATTTGTAGGTTTAGCTAATTATCAGTCTCTACTTTTTGATACTCGGTTTTGGTGGTCTTTAGGATTAACTTTACTTTATGCAGTTTTAACTATTCCAAGTTCCATTGCACTAGGTCTTTGGCTCGCTTTGCTATTAAATAATAAATTAAAAGGGGCTGCATTTTTTAGAAGTGCATTTTATTTACCTAATATTTTAGATATGTATGTAGTAGGTACTATTTGGGTACTTATTTTAAGCCCAAATTATGGATTGCTAGATATTTTACTTAGCAAAATAGGTTTACATTTGCCCCAATCAGGACTACTAGCTAATCCATACACGGCTTTAGCAACAATTGCTACTGTAGTAGTGCTAAAAGGTGCTGGATTTGGAATGATTTTATTTTTATCTGCAATTCAAAATATTTCTGAATCAATCTATGAAGCAGCAGATATTGATGGGGCTAGCTGGTGGCAAAAACTACGTTATATAACTTTGCCCCTCTTAAAACCAATCATTTTATTTATGATTATTACTGGCACAATGAGCGCGTTAAATGCTTTTACAGAAGTTTATGCAATGGCTAGCAGCAAATATGGCGGTTTTGGTGGCCCTTACATTCAATTTCAAGGCGAGTCTGTTGGCGTAACTTCTTTGTCAGGTCTTTATCTTTACCAACTTTTTGAACGTGCAGAATATGGTAAAACTGCGGCTTTTTCATACCTGCTAATGATTATTGCTTTAATAATATCTTTTGCTAATGCCAAATTATTGAAAGTGGAAAAATAAATGGAAAGGTATTCGCTAAAAAATTTTT
Organism: Blastocatellia bacterium; assembly: GCA_016713405.1. Lineage (NCBI taxonomy): Bacteria > Pseudomonadati > Acidobacteriota > Blastocatellia > Blastocatellia bacterium. The sequence goes on along the minus strand of JADJPF010000024.1, from coordinate 118,333 downwards.
TTATTTATGTCGCGCTTTCTGTTGGCTGTTTAATTGCGCTATTGCCGCTTCTTTGGATGATTTTGGTTGCTTGCAAACAACAAGGTCAAGCCTTAAAACTAGAAATTCTACCAGAACCAATTGCTATCACCGCACCTTATCAGACGATTGCTGGTAAATCTAATCAAGTAACTTTGCAATATTACAGTGCTTCGGCTCAAACCGTCCAAGTCCGCATTAGTTTTAATCCAACGCAATTATTTGAAATGAATAATGATCATGGTAGTTTTTGGATTAACTTTTATGATGTAGCAGCAGGAGAATATGATTATGAATTTATTGCTGATGGAAATGCTGTAATCAATCCTGATACTAATAGCTCTAAAGCTAAAATATTGGTTAAAGAAGCTTTCTCAAGCAATACAAAGCTTAAAAATGCTTCCTACATCCAAGGTAATACATTAGTATTAAGATTTTTAGGATCAGGTCAATTACCTATAAAAGCTTTACTTGCTGATGGACAAGAAGTTAACCTTACAGAAAAGACTCAGCAGGCTATTTTACTGCTCAAGTAACAGACTTAAAGACAGGTGAGTTTAGCTACCGTTTTAGTTATGCCAGAAGTTTTTGGGATGGAATCAGCGAAATTTACACTTATCAAAATTTTGTTGAAATACTTTTTAACCGTGATTTTCCTTTTCTAAAATTTTTTGCCAATAGTTTAATTGTAGCCACCCTTGCAGGTTTGTTAACAGTAATTCTTTGCACTATGGGAGGTTATGTTTTTGCTAAAAAGAATTTTGTTGGCAAAAAAGTCTTGTGGAGTATTTTCTTAGGCACAATGTTAGTGCCAGGTCTTATTTTTATGCTACCTCAATTTGCTATTGTTACTAAAATAGGATGGATTAATAGTTATTGGGGAATGGTAGTTCCGCATGTTGCTAATATTTTTGGGCTTTATTTGCTACGCCAATATATCGAAACAATTCCAGATTCGCTTTTTGAAGCAGCTAAAATTGATGGTGCAAGTGAATGGCAATTGTTTACTAAAGTTGTTGTTCCGCTTTCAATTCCCATTATGCTAACGCTATTTTTGTTGGTTTTTGTTGGTCAATGGTCTAATTTTTTATGGCAGTATATTACTAATACTCCTGATTCTGCTTATCGTACTTTACCAGTAGGATTATCACTATTTAAGGGTCAATATGATATTCGCTGGGAGCAAATGATGGCAGGAGCATGTTTTTCAATTATCCCAATTACAATTTTATTTGTTATCGCCCAACGTTTCTTTGTTCAAGGAATGACAAGCGGAGCAGTAAAAGAATAAAAGTTAAATCTATGAAATACAATATTTTATCCTTTTTTTATAAAAAAAAATTTTACTCTTTAGCTCTTGTCATAGTGCTACTGGTAATAATTTTTAATAATACTGCTTGTCGTTCTGTTTTAAGCTCTGGAGAGCAACCCAATGAATTAACCATTTGGATTACTTATAACCCACAGGAATATGATGTTTTTAAGCAAATTGCTCAGGATTTTCAAACTGAATATAGCAAAAAGCATGGCAAAAGCTTACATCTAAACTTACAGCGTATTCCTTATGATGGACTGATGCCTAGGCTAAAATATGCTTGTTTAGCCAATGCTACACCAGATATTTGTAGAATTGATAATGCTTGGCCGCTAACTTTAGCTTATGGTAAATCAATCATTCCACTAGACACTTTACCTAGTTTTAACACTACCATTGACGAGCTAGCACAAGAATATGTTCCAGCAGCAATAGCCTCAAATATTGTTGAAACTAAAGCAGATAATGGAACTTGGGAAAAACATCTTTATGGTATTCCTGATCAAACAAATTGTGTTGCCTTGTTTTGGAATAAAGAGCTTTTCCGTCAATCAGCAACAGAACTACGTAGCGCAGGTTTAGATCCTGACCGCGCCCCTCGTGATTGGGAAGAATTTGTTAAATATGCACAAATTTTAACCATCAAAGATAAAAAACAATATGGTTTTGGTATGTTTAATTCGCTTTGGTGGTCAATGCCTTTCTTTAATACTTTTGGCACTGAGTTTGTAAAAAAAGATGCTAACGGTAAATATATCTGTACTTTAGACGAGCAACCTGCACAACAAGCTTTGCAATTTATGACAGATCTTTACTTAAAATATGGCGTAGAAGCAGGAGCCTGGCGGACAGGTTCAATTAACCCTGAACAAGGTTTTTTAAATGGAAAATATGCAATGATATTGTCCGGCCCTTGGAATCTAAAGCGATTTTCCAACATTGATTTTGGTGTTAGCTTAGTTCCAGCCGGGCCAGCCGGAACTAGTTCTAATGTTGGTGGACAAAACTTAGTAGTTTTTCGTACCTGTAAAAATCCTGCTGTTGCACTAGAATTTCTTCGCTATTTTTCTTCGGAATCTGTACAAATTCGCTGGTCAGAAAGCCTTGGACAAATCCCAGTTAATATTAAAGCATTTGATAAAATTGATTTGTCAGAACGTCCCCAATTAGCAGTTTTTATGGAGCAACTAAAAACCGCAAAAGCTACGCCTAAAATTCCTAGAATGGATGTACTAGAAGAAAAAGTTGTTGGCCCAGCCCTACAACTAGCAATGCAAGGTGACAAAAGCGTAGAACAAGCCTTAAAAGACTCCACCAAAGAAATTAATAAAGACTTTTTATCATTATTAAATAAATAAATAAAATAATTTAATACACTGTAAACTAAATTTTCTGATATTTTAATCTTAAGCCCCAGCGGGGCGATAGATTTAAGAATATAAGATTACTTAGTTTACGCTGTATTTAATTCCACAAAATAAAAAAGCTAGTGCAAAGTCAATTACACTAGCTTTTTTATCTAATTAAGTTTTTTATCAGACATACGTAACTAGGCTTTCTTTAGTACAACATAACCAGCAGCAGGAATATTTACACGAGTATTTCCACCATTAAGAGTTGCTCCAAAGTTTCCAAAATTGCTACCACCGTAACGAGCAGCATCGCTATTTAGGACTTCTTTCCATTGTCCTGGGGGTAGAGGCATTTGATAACCTTCTAAATTGTTACGGTTAAGACTAGCAACAATAATATATTCATCATTTCCATCTTTACGAGAAAATGCCATTACAGAATTATCATTGTGGGTATAGATACGGTTTACTTGGGAATCAGCTTCAAATGCAGTGCTTGAAGATCTTAGCGCAACGGCATCTTTATAAAATTCAAACATTTGACGACGAGAAATATTATTCATCGTTGTAGTGCGTTCTTCTGGTTTCATTGCTTCTAAATCGTTAAAGACTTGTTTATCTGCGATGGAAAGGTTTGTGAAACCCGAATCCTTAGCACGTGCTTCTGGAGACATATCAAAAAGTTTAGTATAAAGCTGACGTTGCCCATCATTAAAGCTAATGTTGTTCCAATCCCAGTTTTTACCTACAGATTGCCAATCCCAGCCAGCATCCCAGGTAGAAGGAATGCCCCACTTAAAGCTGTTTGAGGCCATTGATTCATCACCTTGGAAAAACATTGGAATACCTGGGGATGCTAGACCAATACCAGCAGCAAAGCGTGCAGCATTTCGCGCCCATTGAGGGGGCATTTGACCATTTCCTGCTGTCCCATCAGCAGTATCAATGGTTCTTTCTGCATTTCCTACTTCATCATGGTTAGAAATCATTGTGACAGCTTTTGACCAACTATCTAATCCACGTGGATTAGTTAACATATCCATAAACTTATCCATTTCAGTTCGTTGATTATTGGCTGCTTGTTGGATGATGCCAGGCTTATCATTATCTCTAACTAAGCGATGTTGAAATTCTGTATACCACTGAGCATCAAAACCGCCACCTGTACCATCGGCTTGAGTAGGTCTAGTAATTGTTGGGTCATAGTCAAACTGTTCTGCTGCAATAAAAGTGTCTGGTTTAAGGAAATGTAATTGACGGTTCATTTCTCTCATCATATTCCAACCATCTACACCACCAGTTCCTTTCATTGGTTCTGTAAAGTCAAAACGTAGCCCGTCAAAGTGAAATTCTTCTAATTGTGCTACTGCATGATCAACAAATAGTTGTTTAACTTTTGGATTATTGTAGGCGGGCATTGCTCCCCAAGGAGTGTTTCTCTGCTCAAATTTATCAGGATCTGTTGACCAATTAAAATATGGGTTTTCTTTGCCATCACTGTTCCATAAATCATTATGATCTCCGCCAATATGGTTATAAACAACGTCATTGATAACGTTAAAGCCTTTAGAATGAGCCATATCTATAAACATCTTAAGTGCGTCTTTACCAGATACAAACTTTCCATTCTCATCAGTAAAACCATATGAGCTTTCTACTGCAAGGCTATTAGCACCCATATAACCCCAATCACGATTACCTTCTACTTCATTTGCAGGCATCATTTCTAAAGTATTGACTCCTAAGCTCTTAAAGTAGTCCAATTTATTCATTACATCTTCAAAAGTAGAGCGATTAGCATTATTTCCTTGACCATAGAAACTACCTGCATGGAATTGATAAATTACCCATTTATTAGGATCTTTTTCCCGTGGAGCATTATCATTTTTCCAAGCATGCGTAGTATCGCTAATTACTGCACCTCTAAATGAACGCCCACTAGACGCGCTAATAGTATTATCCCATTTATCATTAAAAGGTGTTTTTTGTAATTCTGCTTTTGTAAGTTTACCATTATTGTTTGTATCACCAACTAAACCTAACTGACCATTTGGTTTACGTTCATAACCTTGAAACTCATAGCGAAGTCCTACCATTTTATCCAGGTTATTTACTAAAGTTGTCCAACTTCCAGCTTGATTGGTCATCTTAATACGACCCTTATCATCAACATTATCAAGCCATAGATTATTATCTTTACCACCATTCATCTTAGTAATTAAGCTAGAATCAAATTGTCCTAAGCGTGTTATTAGTTCGTTCTTGGTTAATTGATGTCCATTAGAATCTTTTAATACCAAATAGGCTTGCTCAATATTAGGCTGGTCGTCTATTTCAAAGCTTACAAGTTCAGTACGAGATTCTGCATAAGCTTTTTGGCGAGCATTATGAGAAACTTCTGGATCTGGCCCTTCAATTTGTGACTTATATTTTTGGTAAATAGCTGGTTCCATATAGAATTGGTTAACTCGTTCGCCTTTGCTATTTACATAAAGTCGACCTACTCCAACTTGTTCACCTTGCATTTGGCGGGCATATGGGTCAGTACGTTCTAGAAGTTTTCCTTCTGAATCAGTAACTTGATAGGTGTAAGCTTTGCCTTCCATGCTCTTCCAACCACCAGCAACTTTAGCAGACCAATTTCCCTCAGAATCTTGTGTCATAGGAATAAGTTTAGCGCGTCCATTTTGGTCAAAAACTTTGACTTTGACATCTTGAGCATTTGGGGCCCAAAACTTAAAGCTAATATCATTTCCTGCTTTGTGCGCACCCATTTCATGATAAGTTGTTGGTGAATAGCTTACTTGTTTAGTATCTTCGCCTAATGAAAATTTAAGATTTCCTTCGCCCATTACAGCCCATTGACTTTTGCCTGCTGGCCCATCAGCAACTACGCCCCATTCCCAGTTATGTTGTTGACCATCATCTACTAAATCTAGTGTCACCGACCATTTACCATTACCTAAATTTGTCATTGCAACACTATCACCTTTGCCCCAAGATGGGTCAAATTCTCCAGTAGTTTTATTCCAACTGCCTTTTAATTGTAGATTTGTAAGATTTTTATGTGCGCCTGCATCATAAACAAAAGTTACTGGGCTATTGGCTGGAGCAGCAGTAGCACGTCTATCAACAACCCCTATTGACTCCACTCTACCTAAAGCATTTGTTTCTAATGCGCGTACTGCTGTTGTAGAAGAATTGCTAATAGAAGTATTTTGTGCTAATCGATCTGTTAACTGATTACGTAAAAACGCTCCTCCCATGCTATTACGTCTTGAGCGTAGTGGTTGAGGAGAATTAAACATAGGTTGAGATTTAATATATTGACTATCAATAGCTTTACTGGTTTCTGTTGTTGTGGCAGGTTTTGTAGTTTCTAATTTTGTTTGTTCGGTATTATTTATATTAGACCCAATACTCTTTACTGACATTGCTACTCCTTATTACTTTAACTTAAACTGAAAGGAAAATTTTTGGATTTTATGATGAACAGTTGAACTTTGTTTTATCGGCTAGCAACTTGCTTTTGTTGCTGATCAATGTAGTATTAAATACCGATCCTAGCAAGAAAAGAATCTATAAAAAATTTATGAAGATAAAATATTTATTTACACCTAATTATTTAGCAAAGGTTTTTATAATCTTGCTTCTATCCTTAGTTTTTAATACTTCTAATAGTTTTTCACAAACTAACCAACAATTGCCACACAAAGCCGATAAATTTATTTGCTCGCATCCTTTAGGATCTCTCTACACAAAAGATTCTACTATTTTTCGTGTCTTTGCTCCTACAGCAGAAAAAGTAGTATTGCACCTTTATCAAACTCCCATAAAAGGACAAGCAGATCTTTTTCTTTATCAAAAAATATTGATGGTTGTTGGGAAGTAAAAATAGCTAAAGATTGTTTAGGGCTTTTTTATACTTTTACGGCTACTGGGAGTGAGCCTGGTTTTCATCCTGAACAAGAACTTATTGATCCTTATGCTCGTGCTGTCACCTCTCACAATGGAAGGGCAATTGTTGTTTATGATGATTTTAAGGTTGCTGCTCGTCCTAAATTTCCAATATCTGAAGCAATAATTTATGAAGCTCATATTAGAGATTTTACTATAGATCCAGATTCAATGATTGAGCAACGAGGAAAATATTTGGGTTGGACAGAGGAAAACACACATTTATACTTAAGACCTAATATTTCTACAGGGCTTGATCATTTAATCGAATTAGGCATTAATACAGTACAAATAATGCCTATTATGGAATTTCAAAATCAGGAAAGCATTGATCAATATGGTTGGGGATATGATTCAGTTCATTTTAATAGTCCAGAAAATTCTTATGCTAGCAACAGCATAGAAAAAAACTCTATTAGAGAATTAAAACAACTTGTTGATAGCCTACATAAAAAAGGTATTCGAGTAATTTTAGATGTAGTCTATAACCATACAATGGAAGATATTAAAAACCGAGTTTATAGTTTTGAAGGACTAGTACCCGGTTATTATTACAGACGTAAAAATGATGGTAGTTATTGGAATGGTTCAGGTGTAGGAAATGAATTTCGATCAGAAGCACCAATGGCACGCCGCTTTATCATTGATTCTGTTAAATATTGGGTGACAGAGTACAAAGTTGATGGCTTTCGCTTTGATTTAATGGGACTTATTGATTTGGAAACTATAGAATTACTAACAAAAGAGCTTAAAGCAATAGACCCTAATTTGTTAATTTATGGTGAACCTTGGTCAGCAGGAGAAACACCTATAACTATTACAAACAAAGGAAAACAGCGTAATAAAGCTTTTGCAGTATTTAATGATCATTTCCGTGATGCTCTAAAGGGAAGTGTTTTTCAACCTAGAGAACAAGGTTATATACAAAAAGGCATTAACATAGAAAAAATTAAAATTGGAATAATGGGATCAATCCAAGATTTTGTTGATAACCCTCAAGAAGGTCTTAATTATGTAGAATGTCATGATAACCATACTTTTTGGGATCGTTTGATGATATCAACTATTGACGATAGTAATTTAACTGATGCTAATCGTCGAGCAATGGCGCGTCTTGGTGCAGCAATTCTTTTTACTTCTCAAGGAATCTCTTTTTTTCAAAGCGGCCAAGAATTTTTACGCTCTAAAGGTGGAAATGAAAATAGCTATAATAAACCTGATGCTATTAATATGATACGTTGGCAACAAAAAGCTGCTAACTATGATATTTATCAATATTATCAAGGTTTAATCGCGCTACGCACACATCACCCAATATTTCGTTTAACTACTGCTGAAGAAATAAAACAAGCTATAAAATTTTTAGACCAAGACTTAAACTACCAATTACCAGCTAGTGTTATTGCCTATTTAATTAGTGATGTTACTAGAAAAGATCCTTGGCAACGTGCTTTAGTGATACTAAATGCTAGCCAAAGAGCAGAAAAAATAACTATACCTGAAGGTAATTGGCAAATTTACGCTGATCAATTTAATGCCGGAAAAGACCCTATTGTGTCTCAAATAAAAATTATTGATAAAACAATAACAATTCCGGTACATAGTGCATTAGTCTTAGGAGAAATTAAGTAGGTTTTATTTATTGTCCAAGAGCTTCTTTTTTTTGCTCACGTGCATAAAGAAAAAGTGGTAAAGCAAAGCATAAGCCTACGCCAAGGGTTGAAACAATATAAATCCAGAGGTTTTTTATTTGGTATTTCGCCGCCTCACCTTTTGCGTAAAGCCAGAAAATAAAAGAAGAAAATAGCAGGTCTGTCATTGCAAGTGTAGATATTTCTGTTCCCCACATTTGTTGCCAAAATTCGGTTAGGTTTATACCATGTGCAAAAACAAATCTAATTGCTAGTAAATCAGAAATAATTAATGCTACTATTGCTAAAAGAAAATAAACTTTTTTCATAAGTCCTCCATATAAAAATTCAAAAACAAATTTAATTTTGGCTTTTTTAGCTTTCTCAAATTAGTAACGCACGGTTATTAAATAAAAAGGCTCACAAGAAAATAACTTTTTAGCAGTAAAGGCAAAATTTGCAGCCTAGCTTGTGGAAGTTATAAACATTTATTTATCTTAAAATACAATGCTTTAAACTGCTAAATGGTAGTATTATTTTAGCTTAGCAAGAGATAATCAAAGAAATAGTTGGTTATCTGGAAAAAAAAATTTAATCTCGTGAATTTTCCTAGTTACGATTTTGAAATCAATTATATAATGTGATAACCCAACCAGTAGTTTTCAATGGGTAAGATCCTCCTTTAAAACAAAACATAAATTAAAACTATCTATTTAAGCTAATTTTGTCTTGATATAGATAAATGGAGTGATAACTTTTGCAAAACTTGGGTGTTTCTTTATTTATTAGGATTTTAAGCTTAATAAGTAAGAAATATAATGTCTAACTAATTGAGAAATAATAACTTAAAGCTGCACAATGAGGTTGCTATGAGCAAAGAACTAAAGCGTCAAGAAGTTCAAGATCACCATGCAGTTATCCAAGCCATTAAAAGCATTGGAGCAATTGAAGAACTAGTGGAATTTGAAGCAGGGCATGGATATAAATACGCGGTTGATCTAGAAGTATCTATTTATGGACGAAACTATGGCCCAGGAAAAAAAGTTGGCCCTTACATTAAAATGTATAGTTATCCGCCTGGTGCTGAAATCATTCGTGAAGGTGATTGGGACACTAACACTTTTTATATTGTAGTAGAAGGTTCGGCAGAAGTTTTTGTTAAGGGCCGTAACGAATCCGTTGCTACTGTTAAACATGGTAATCCATTTGGTGAAATGGCAGTGCTAGCAGGTGTACAACGTGCTGCAACAATCAAAGCACACCATGAAAGCGGCACAAAAGTCTTAGAAGTACAAAGACCTGCTCTACGTATGTTACGCAAACTAAAGAAATTTGGTGCAGCTTTGGACTTAACCTATCGCAACAATGGCCGCAATTCTGCTTTAGGCAGCCTTTCAATTGGTGAAGAAGCTAAAAAACAATTAGCCCAAATATCTGAGTTTAAGGTTTTAGCTCGCGGCCACGTAGTTTGTCAGGAAGGCCGACCCGTTGACCGAATTGTAATAGTTAAAGATGGTTGGGTTAAACGTGCTTGTGAAGGCGATAAAAAAAATGACTCTGCTGATTATATAGGTTCTGGTTATTGTTTAGGCATCAATGCTTTAGCTGAACGAGGAGCTAAATGGGCATATAAAGCTACAGTATTAAGCCGTACAGAAGTACTAGAAATTCCATTTAAGAAATTGATGGCTTATCCCCAATTAATGGAAACCCTTAAAACAGAGCTAACTCCATTTAGCACACTTGGCACACCTCTTCAACCTGATAAACAACTTGCCTTTGCTAAGCCAGCTAAAACAGCCCAAGACCGAATCTTAGATAAAGGTTTAGCAGACGCAACTAATCTTTTAGTAATGGATATGGATTTATGCGTCCGTTGTGGTAATTGTTCTTTAGCCTGTCATGAAATTCATGGTCAAGCTAGACTAACACGACGAGGTATTCACCTCTTCCGCCCAACAATGCCAACCCACACCCTTAACCAAAGCATCTTGGCTCCTTCAGTGTGTCTACATTGTAAAGATCCTGAATGTATGACTGGTTGCCCAACAGGAGCAATTGCCCGTTTCCAAGGCGGTCAAGTAGATATTAACCCTGCTACTTGTATAGGTTGTGGAGATTGTGCTACTCAATGTCCTTATAATGCAATTTCTTTAGTCCTACGTAAGGATTTGCGTAAGCCAGGAGCAAAAGACTCTAAACCTGCTCCAGCTAAAGCTGGTGCAAAAGGTGCGCCTGCACCAGAAGCTAAAGTAAATGTCTTTGAAATGCTTGGTCTAGCCTTTGATGCTAAACCAAGCCCAGTAACAGGCGAAGAAGACTTAGTAGCTGTGAAATGTAACCTTTGTAATGGTACAACTATCAACCCTGTAGATAAAAATGGTCAAAAAATTTATAAAGATCATCGCTATAACTGTGTAGAAAGCTGTCCAACAGGTGCTTGTATTCGTGTTTCACCAACACAATATTTTTCAGAAATTGCAGCTATTAAAGGAAAAGCCTTTGATGCACAAGGAAAAACTGCTGTTAGTAAAGTAAATTACAAAGATACTGGTAAACAAATTACTCATGTTATTGGTATTTTATTTACTTTACTATTATGTGGTCTTACTATGGCAGGTATCGTTAAGTATGGTTTAGGAACACCTTTACTTGATACTAATTGGTTTAATTTCCGTTGGATAACTGGCCTAGTAGGTCTTCTTGGAATAGTTGTAGTAATGGCTTATCCAATGCGTCGTCAAATGTGGCAAAAACGTAGCGGCGCACTCCGTTTTTGGATGTTAAGCCATGCTTATGCAGGTGTTATTGCAGGTGTATTATTACTATTACATGGTGGTACTAGCCTGGGAGGTCTTTTAACAGCATCTTTAATGATATCTTTTGACCTAGTAATTCTTACAGGTTTATTTGGTATTTTAATTTATTGGGTAGGGCCTCGAACTTTAACAAAAATAGAGGGCGAACCTCTTCTTATAGAAGATTTGCGCCGTCGTCGTGAAGAGCTATATCAAGAAATTGCTGATATTACAGCTACTTGCCAAACTAAAGCTGAACAACAAAACCGCAAAAAAGATTTTGAAACTACTTTCTTAAAAGGTCGAGACTTAGTTTTAGACACAATCACATCTCTTCCCTATTTACTACGTCAATACTTAAAGAAAGAAAGCGTTGAACAACTTTTAGAATCTGCGCAAAAAGAGTTTCAACGAGAAACTAATAAAATTAAAGATCCAGCAGAACGAGATGCTTTTACTCGTCTAGTAAAAGCAGCGGCAACAGTTCGTCGTATAGACGCACTTGTCTACATCCACCGAGCCTTAAAGCTTTGGTTACCACCTCACGTAATATTTACTTCCTTAATGCTAGCTTTGCTTTTAGTACATATTGTGCAAGTAACCTATTACTTATGGCGTAACTAAGAAGTTTTACTGCTAGTCTTTATTCAAATAGCTAGTCTAACTAGCTTAAAGCTAAGGAGAAACATGAGTACAGAAGCGACAAAATTTGTAATCAAGAGAACGGATTTGGACAATGACGATCTAGTTATTGAAAGCGATAGCCTGACTATAGGGTCAGCTTTAGGTAATGATATATTACTTAATCATCCAACTGTATCTCGTACCCATGCTGGTATTTGTAAAATTGATGGAGCTTACTGGGTTAAAAATCTGTCTACTTCTAATGGAACAATAGTTAATGGTGCGCTAATTGAGACTGTACAACTAGAAAATGATGATGCAATACAAATAGGTGTATTTTTACTAAAACCAAAAATTGATGATGAAGATGGTTCTCTATATTTAGAAGTAGAAAAGCAAATTGATGCTGTTTCAGCAGGTAATCGTGGAACACAAATGATAGGCGGCCCTATGCAGGCTCAGGCTAGTGGTAAAACTGCTATGCTTAACCCTGACTTGTTAAAAATGCTGGGTATTCAATTACCTGGTATGCCTGGCTCGCCTCCACCCGCAGCAGGTAAAGGCGCAGCAAAACAAAGTGCTACACAGTTATTAGGTGTAGCCCGTATGCAGCGCGGAATGACTGGTTTGCTTAGCTCCATTATGGCTCTACCACAGGATGAGCAACAAAAATTCCAACAAACTATGGATGCTTTTTGGGATAGACGTAAGCTAGCTGAAACTGGCGGCGAACAAAAAATGGCAGATATCTCTATTCTACGACCTAATAAGCCAGATCCAGAGTATGAGAAATTTAATCTTCACTTAGGAAAAAAACAATTTAACTGGTTGCCTACAACGGATTTAGTCCGTCCTTGGCCTCGCGGCTATCTAGGAACTTTAGGAATAATTATTATCTTACTAGCAACAGGTTTGAGTTTTGGTTATGCCAACTTCCTTTCACCTGGTGAAGTTAGTGCTGCTCATCAGCTAAATGAGTTTAATCGCCAACAATTTTTACCTGGTTCTAAAGCTTTACTGGCTTCTAACAATACTGTAGGAAATAATTGTAATTCTTGCCACTCTGCTACTACATCAATGGAATTTAAGTGTAAAAACTGCCATCAAACAGCACATTTTACACCTGATGTATTTCCAGAACATGCAAAAGCCAATATTAGCTGTATGGATTGTCATACAGAACATAAAGGACGCGCTTTTAGTCGAGCAACTGTAGCACGTAGTATGTGTGTTGATTGCCATAAAGCTAATCCAACACATCCTAAAGCCAAAGACGCTAAAGGAAATCTATTAAAAGAGCCTCATGGCGGTAATTTTGGCTATCCAATAGATGATAATGGTAATTGGACATGGAAAGAACCTATAAATGAGTTCATGAAAAAACAATTACCTACAGATGAACCATTAACAGAAAGTAGTAAGTTCCACTATGTGCATTTGGCAGGTCGTGAACAAGGTCGCGCTCGTTGTACTGATTGCCATGAATCTTTAGATACTCCTGAACTAGCCAAAAAGATAGATAAAAATAATTGTGCTGTCTGTCATGGTGTTCAATTTGTAAATATTAGCAATAAAGATCCTAAAGAAGCAGCTAAAGTCCTAGACCAATTAGCAATTAAAAATGGTTTAGATTGTAATTCTTGCCATCCTCAGCATGGTGTTAGTAATGATTTAAGAGTTGCTCTACGTCCTGTTACTGGTAAAAAGCTACAAACTGGCCGAGCAGAATTACCTATTTACACAGCAGATAGTGTTTATCGTGGTGGTAATGCTTGGAGTTGGACATCATTTGCTGCTCGCTTTGGTGGAATGCCTTTTTCTGGCTGGTTACTTTTCTTTAGTATCATTCCTTTAACAGTTCTTGGTTTCTTAGGTGTTGATACTATAAGACGACGACAAGTACAAGAAAAACTAAAGGGTAAACTAATAGATCTTTCTACTCAAAAGGTTTGGGATCCTTCAAGCATTAAGTATGCTCAAAAATGGGAATCTCCTGATCAAAAGAAACGTGCAGAAGATTCTTCTAAGACAAGACCTGTACCTCATCCTGTAATTAATTTTGAAACTTGTATAGGCTGTCATGGATGTATATTAGCTTGTCCCCAAGACGTACTAGGATTTGATGACCAAGAACACCATGCCATTGTAGTCAATTTTGAACAATGTATGGAAGACACAGGTTGTCAATTAGCTTGCCCTACGGCTCCACAGTCTTGTGTACTTATTAATACTAAGAAAAATATTCGTGAAGCTCCTAAACCACTTCGTAAAGGCCCTGGAGAAGGCTTTGAAACAGAACACGTTGCTGGTGTTTACCTAATTGGTGACGTTTCAGGTGTGCCATTAATCCGAAATGCTATTAAAGAAGGTCGTGTAGCTGTAGATAAAATAGCTGAAAAGGTTAAGGCTGAAGGTAAGGGTGGGGCTGATTATGATGTAGCAATTGTTGGTATTGGGCCTGGTGGTATTGCTGCCGTTGCTCGCGCTGCTGAATTAGGACTTTCCTACATTGCACTAGAACAAGGCCGTAAATATGCAACTATTGCTGATAAATACCCGGCTGGTAAGTATGTTGCATTTAACCCATTTAACCCTGGTGATCCTCCTTTAGGCGCAGTACGCTTAGAAGGCCCAGGCGACTTAAAAGAAAAAATGTTAGGTTGGTGGGATGAAGCTGTACAAAAGTTCAATATTAAGATTAATGAATATGAAGGTGTAAGCGAAGTTGTCCCACAAGATGGAATCTTTATTGTAAAAACAACTAAGAATCCTACTGGTTATAAAGCACGCAAGATTGTTCTAGCTTTAGGTACTGCTGCGGCTCCTCGTAAGCTTGGTGTAGATGGTGAAAAAGAATTTGAAGCAACTAAGATTCTAAATCGCCTACAAGACCCAGCAGAATTTAAGGGTAAGAAGATTGTTGTTGTTGGTGCTGGTAACTCTGCTGTTGAAGCGGCTGTAGACCTAACAGGTAAACGTAAAGAAGATGGCACTGTTGTCTTCCCACCTCCAGGTGAAGGAAATGAGGTTTCTTTAGTTGTTCGTTCTGACTTCCCGAAAGACTTAACCTTAGAAAATAAGATGTGGGTTTACTACTGTATTGACCAAGGTAGAATGAAAGCTTACTTTGGCGCAGGACTTAAACAAATTAAGGAAAAAGAAGTAACCCTACAAAAGATTCGTGGTGAGCAAGTCATTGGTACTATTCCTAATGATGTTGTATTTGCTATGATTGGTAGCGAAGCACCTAAAGGTTTCTTGGAAAAAATTGGTATTAAATATACTGGTTGGGATAAGAAGAAAGAAACTCCTAAAGATGCCCCCAAAGATGGAAAAAAAGATGCTAAACCTGCCAAATAATTAACTTTAACCACTTAGGACAAGAAAGGTTTTATTCTTTCTTGTCCTTTTTAATTTGCAATTAACTTTTATGAGGTTTTTATGACTGACCAATCTAATGAAGAAAAAGTTTCTTTATTTGAAGCACAAAAAATAATTACTGAATCATTAGGCTCTACACCAGACAAAGAAACTTTATTAGAATGGATCAAACTTGGTTACTTAAAAGGTGAAGAAAAAGGTTCTGAAATTTATATTAATCAGGAATCTATAAATACCTTACTAGAACAATTACCTAAAACTACAGATAAAAAACGTCCTCCTAGACTAGTTTTACACGCTGTTGATATTTGGCGGCGTGATGAAGATAAACGAGCAGTTGCTGTAACATTATCATCAAAAGCTGCGGTAGTAACTTCAGAAAAAACTTGTGATGAAAACAAAGACCAAATGCTAATAGCAGCAGTTCAAGCAACACTAGCAGCTATAACAGAAATCCTAGGCGATAAGCTACTATTTGAGCTAGTTCAAGTTAAACATCATTCACTAGAAAAAATTGAACAATCTATGGTAGCAGTCTTATTAAAAGCGGGCCAACAAGGTTCAATGCAAACTCTTTCTGGTGTAGCAATGGCAGAAAATGACTCTTTACCTCTTCAAGCAGCGGCAAAAGCAACGCTTAATGCTCTTAACCGCACCCTTTCAGCTTATATTACACCTCAAAACACTTGGCGAGACTTTGTTAAAAGATTTTTACCAATTTCTTAACCTTCTATTAATCAATCCCACAAGCTTTGCGAGCGGCTTTTAAGGTTTTGCTTGCTTCCTCTCGCGCTTTAATTGCTCCTTTTTGCAAAATTTCTTCTACATAAGCTCGATCTTTTGCTAATTCTTTTCGCTTACTGCGGGCAGGAGCAAAATAGTCATCAATTTGCTTAAGTAAAGTTTTCTTTGCTTCTCCATAACCATATCCACCAGCTAAAAACTTTTCACGCATTTCTTCTTTTTCTTTTTCATCAGCAAAAAGAGTATATAACTGAAAAATAATACTATTATCAGGATCTTTTGGAGCTTCAACAGGTGTTGAATCTGTAACAATGCCCATAATTACTTTTTTTAGTGCATTTCCTTCAGCAAAAATCTCTATAGTATTGTTATAGGATTTACTCATTTTCTGACCATCCAGGCCCGGAACTTTAGCTGTAGAATTTAGCTTTGCTTCAGGTCGCTTAAATACTTCTTTACCAAAAGTAGTATTAAAATAACCTGCCATATCTTGTGTCATTTCAATATGTTGCACCTGGTCAGCACCAACAGGAACTAAATCTGATTGATAAATTAAAATATCTGCTGCCATTAAAACTGGATAAGTAAATAGCCCTACTTTTGCAGCAATCCCTTTAGCAATCTTATCTTTATATGAATGAGCGCGTTCTAAAAGCCCCATTCCCGTTACTGTAGCAAGTAACCAAGCTAATTCTGTTACTTCTGGAACATCAGATTGTCTAAATAAAGTAGCTTTTTCTGGAGAAAGCCCAAGTGCAAGATAATCTATTGCAACATCCAATGTTAGGTTTCTTAATAATTCTGCATCTTGTACAGTAGTCAAAGCATGGTAATTAGCAATAAAATAAAAGCCTTCACCTTGATCTTGTAAGGCTATATGCTGTTTAATAGCACCAAAGTAATTTCCTATATGTAATTTACCTGATGGTTGAATACCAGAAAGAATACGTTTTTGCATAATTTACCTTGTTGAATAGAATTAGCTAAGTTATAAAGCTAAAAAATAAGCTAAAAAGAAGTGTGTTATTAATTTTTAGTTTTGAAAATTATTTAGGATTTTTTCCTTTTTAAGTCAAAATCCATAAACTCTGTTAGACCTTTTAGACCTGAAGTAGCAGCAAATCCATCTATTGAATCGCTTTCTTCATCATCATAATCGTTTGAACTATCGTCTTGTATTTTATCGCTGTCCATTAAAGTAGATGATATTGGCTCATTATCTGAATATTGCTCATATCCAATGGACTCTGCTGGATTCATCCAACTACCAGTATTAACCCCTAAAATATCTTCGCTTATAGGTGATTCTAAGCTGCTAGAAGGCATTGGTGGTAGTGATGGTGGTGGTGGCGGTGGTGGTGGAGTAAAATCTCTTTGTTTTGCTGGCATAGCTGGCATAGCAGCTTGGTTTGGAGCTATCGCTGGTGGTGCTACTGGTGCAGGTCTATTTTTTACAGGTGCTGCTACTGGTGTAGAAACTACTGGTGCAGGAGTAGATGAAAATGATGCAGGTGCTACTGCTGGTGGCAAGCTTGGCTGTAAGGCTGGCGCGACTGGCACAGCAGCAGGAATTTGCATAGCTGGCATTGTGCCAGAATTAAGAATTTCTCTAATATCTAATTGATAATCTTTACGGAAAATAGCTGACATTCTTTGTTGGTAGAAAGTTTCCCATTCTACAAGAAATCTAGCTTGGATATCTGGAGGAAGTAAAGTGTTAATGCGTACTTGCTTTACTTTTTCAGCATAAATTAATTGTAGAGTAGCTAATGCTTCTGACTCTAAGGTAAGTTCGGCTTGTAGTTCTTCTATACTTTTTTTTCTATTTTCCATGTGGCCTATTATATAAATTTAATTTTGATAATCAAGTAGCTTTTAATGCTAACAAATTTTACTAAATATCTTTGATTTCTTGATCTAGTTGTTTTACTAGTTTAGCAATTTTTTGTGCTAGATTTTCAATAGTTTGCAGTCCCTCAGAAACATCTTCTGGTAAACGATGGCGTAAAAGTAAAGTAGTACGACCTAGCACACCTGTTAAAGGATCTGTAATATCTCTTTGTAAAACCTTAATTATTTCTTTTAGTGAATCATTACGATATCTTAATTTATCTTGTAAACTTTTTACCCTCATTGCAGCAGTAATTCTTGCTGCTAATTCTGCTCTGTTATAAGGCTTACTGATGTAATCATGCGCACCTGCTTCAAAACCTCTTATTTCATCTTCTAATTTGCGAAGAACCGTAATTAAAATTATTGGAATATGGCTAGTTTCCTTGTTTTCTTTTAATTGATAACAAACTTGGTAGCCGTCCAGGTCTGGCATTACAACATCTAAAACAATAACATCTGGTTGTTCTATTTTCGTTAAACTTAAAGCTTCTTGACCATTAGTAGCTTGAATAACCTGGTAATTCATTTGCTCAAAACACATCACCAAATATTCACGCGCATCTTGGTCATCATCAACAACTAAAATTTTTTGGGTTGGCACTTTCATAGCTTTTAGTATACTTTAGCCCAAAATCTGCGGCAATAAAAGTCTCTCTTTTGCCTAAATAAATCTTTTTATTGCATCTATACCTATCTAAAAATACACCCTCTTTAATAAACCTTTTGTAATTCCAATCAACTTTTAATCTTAAGTATATTTTGGAGAATAACTTTATGTCTTTATTTAAAACCCTTACTGCGGCTGTTTTTGGTATAGAAGCATCACTAATAGAAGTAGAAATTGACCTACAACTTAAACCAAAAGAACCAGAACAAATAGCAACTTTTACAATGGTAGGGCTACCTGATACAACCGTTAGAGAAAGCCGAGAACGTATCCGAGCAGCTATTAATAATTGTGGCTTTTTCTTTCCTCAACACAGAATTATTGTCAATCTTGCCCCTGCCAATGTTAGAAAAGAAGGTTCTAGCTTTGATCTACCAATTGCACTAGGAATTTTAGGTGCTAATGGTGAAATTTCCAAAATGGATTTAACAGATACCTTATTTTTAGGTGAACTAGCCTTAGATGGTCGTATTCGCCCGGTTCGTGGGGTGTTGCCTGCAACAATTAAAGCTCGTAGTTCAGGACTTAAACAGATCTTTGTTCCAGTAGAAAATAGCCATGAAGCTGCTGTAGTCGAAGGAATGGCTATTTATCCTGTTCAATCACTTAAAGATGTAGTAGTAATACTAGAAAATCTTGCTAAAAACGACCCTGCTAACGCTATAAATCCATTAAGCGTTGACGCAGCAAAACTACTTTTAACTAATAATAAATATGATCTTGATTTTCAAGAAGTTAAAGGACAATCTCATGTCAAACGAGCCTTAGAAGTAGCTAGTGCTGGTGGACATAATATTTTATTAATTGGCCCGCCTGGATCAGGAAAAACAATGCTTGCTCGGCGAGTTCCTACAATTCTTCCACCTCTAACATTTGAAGAAGCCCTTTCTATAACTCAAATTCATAGTGTAGTAGGGTTAGTTAATGGCGGTGGTCTAGTTGCAAAAAGACCTTTTCGCTCTCCACACCATACAACAAGCGATGCCGGTTTAATTGGAGGTGGAACAGTTCCAAGACCTGGTGAAGTTTCTCTAGCCCATTATGGAGTATTATTTTTAGATGAACTGCCAGAATTTGCTCGAAATGTACTAGAAGTTTTACGTCAGCCAATTGAAGATGGGCTTGTCACTATTAGCCGAGCTAGCATGTCACTTACTTTTCCCTCTAACTTTATGCTTATCGCTGCTATGAATCCTTGTCCTTGTGGTTATTTTGGCTCGCCAACTAGAGAATGTAAATGTAGCCCTATGCAAATACAACGTTACGTAAATAAAATTTCTGGCCCTCTGCTAGATCGCATAGATATTCATATTGAAGTACCTGCTGTAAAGTTTAAAGAACTTGAAACAGCAGATGTAGATAGCTCTAATTGTATTCGCAGCCGTGTAATTGCAGCTAGAAATAGACAAATAGAGAGATTTTCTAGCAATTCTATTTTTGCTAATGCCCAAATGAACTCACAACTTATTGCAAAGCACTGCAAAATAAGCAATAACGCTAAAACTATATTAGAACATGCTCTTAATCGCTTAGGACTCTCTGCAAGAGCTTACGATAGAATTCTTAAGGTTAGTCGTACAATTGCAGATATAGAAGGAGCATCAAACATTGACACTCATCATATTGCTGAAGCAATTCAATACCGCTCACTTGATCGTAATTATTGGAAATAAAATCTTTGCCTATTGCTTAAAATCAGTCAAAACACTTTCCATAAGAATCTTAATGAGAGTTAAGATTCTTATAAATTTAATTTTTTGAAGGAATGTTAATGCACAAAAATATAAAAATACTTTTTATGTCTATTGCCTATTTGCTACTTTTGGCTAGTTTTGAAAGCCTTTCTTTTGCTCAAGGTAAAATCCTTGACCTAGGTGATAAACCCAAAGAAACTGACCCAAATAAAGTTACTAATTTTGCACTATCAAAAAGCTCTAAAATCTATGCTTTAAGACTCAAACCTCAACAAGATGTAAAAATTGCATTAGAGCAGTTTGCTAAGGAAAATTCCATTAAATCAGGTTTTATTGTAACTGCTGTAGGAAGTTTACAAGAAGCAACCTTGAGACTTGCCGATCAAAAAGATCCTGTTAACTATAATGAAAAAATGGAAATTGTATCGCTAGTTGGAACTATTTCCCCTAATGGTGTTCATTTTCATGTGTCGCTTGCTGATAAAACTGGCAAAACCTTTGGCGGCCATATGTCTGAAGGTTGCAAGGTTTACACTACCGTAGAATTATTTATTTGCTCTTTAGATGATGTTATTTTTTCCAGAGAAGACGATCCGCAAACAGGTTTTAGAGAACTTGTTGTTAAACCAGCCTTAAACCAAAGAATAATGGAATAAAAAATTTATTCTTAAGTTAAAGTGCCTTTAGTGGATAAAGTCCCTTCAATCCTTGGATTTATCCTTGTTGCAGCAGACAAAGCACGAGCAGTAGACTTAAAAATCGCTTCTAAAATATGGTGTTGATTACGTCCATAAATTAATTCAATATGAATATTTGCTCTAATTGAATCAGAAAATGAATGCCAAAAATGTTCTGCCAATTCTACAGCAAATGTTCCAATTATTGGCCTTATGGGAGCAGCATTATAAACTAAATAAGCTCTTCCTGAGAGATCTACGACAGTACGAACTAAAGTTTCATCCATCGGGACGTAAGCCACACCATAGCGTTCAATTCCTGTTTTATCCCCTAGCGCGTGTGCAAAAGCACGGCCTAAAGTAATTGCAATGTCTTCTACTGTGTGATGATCATCAATGTGTAAGTCTCCTTGGCAATTAATCTTTAAGTCAAATAAACTATGCTTAGCAAATAACTCCAACATATGATTAAAAAAGCCTATTCCAGTAGAGATTTCTGCTTGTCCTTGTCCATCAAGGTTTAGGCTAATTTTTATGTCTGTTTCTTTTGTTTTGCGGGTAACTTTGGCTTGTCGGCTCATTGTTATTTTTCCTATTTTATTTAGTTGGGGCTTTGCCTACTTGATAGTTGCAACCTCGGTTCCATTGGTAATTAATTGGTTCGACTTTATAACAAACAATTGGGCTAACATTTTTATCCTTAAAAAAAGCCCAGTTAGCACTTTTAACATTAATTAATTGATAATGCCAATCTTCTTCACGTCTTTTTATATGAATTATATTTGCGCTTCCATCAGCATTTATAGCAATTCCATTAGGCTTATATTTTAGAAAATCGCCTGCAAATTCTAGTGAAGGAAAAATGCTATTTTCAGGAAGTTGAGCCTTAACATTAGGCTCTAGCATCACTTTGGCAGGAGCATCCAAAGATTTAATGTTGATACTTATTATTTCTGGCTTACGTTCAATTTCAATATCTGTTAGGTGTAAATTAAAATTCGTTAGCATATTTCCACCTAAAGCAATCAATCGATTATCGCAATCACTTCTTAGAAAATATAGCCCTTCAATAGCTTCTTGTCCTAAGGGCTGAAACTTAACATAAAGACGATAGGCAATATGCCAATAATCTAGCCCAAAAATAGCAGGTATATATTTAGGACGCATTGACTGGATATGAGAAACAACCACATTCCAAAAAGCATAGCCCTTGTAAGTAACTAGCGATAAGTTAGCAGGAAGTAAATTTTCTACATCAGCTATTTTGGTTTGATAAGTAAATAGCCAACATTGATCCAACCTTCCAACCATTGTTATAGGATTACTAGCCATTAAACTACCTCAAAACTTAAGAAAAATCACTGGCTTTTAATAAGTTTAAATTATTTTTTATATTATGAAGCAAACAAAAGATGTTTCAAATGAAGAAATAATAAATTCATAGTAAACAAAGTTTTTCCTAAATGCGAAATACTAAATATAAAACAATTATAAAAATAATATAAACAGCAGAACAAAGGACAAAATTAAACCGGAGTTTAATATTGCCAGATTTATAAAGTTTTTTTACTATTGCTAGGCTAAATCTATAAATATTTATAGGTTAGTTGTTAAAACTTTTTATTATTTTTAACAGAGTGTATTTAACAGGGTAGTAACTGGAATAAATATAATAACAAAATCCTCTTACCGTGAAATTGAATACCTACTAAAAGTTTGTAATTTAATAAGCTTTAGTAGTCTCTAATAAATAAAGTTTTTGGTGATGGTTAAAATAGATTAGGCAAAAAGCCGTTTGTTATTTACAGCAGATATAACTTGGACAAAAAATTTAATTTTCAATTTCTACTCTAAATTAAAATAAAACCAACCAACCAAACTAAAAGCTGCATCATACACAAAAACACTCTAAAAATTATAATTAATAACAAACTACATAAATTACTAAACAGCTTTCTTTCAAAAGAAACCTGTTGGCTATATTTGTTGCTGTTACTTGTTGAGTAGAAACAAGTTAATAAAGATCGACAAAAATATCACGGTATTTTTATGTAGGCTAGCGTCATTTCCCGTTTAAAACAGACTACTTTCTAGTAATGACGCACCTTAAATTAAGTATATAAATATTGATTCTTAAGGAGAATTATGTATATGGAAGCGTTAGTTCGAGGCATTCATCATTTTCAAACAACCGGTTTTAATGAAAATAAAGATTTATTTAAGCTACTTTCTGAAGGGCAAAAACCTGATACTTTATTAATTACTTGTTCTGACTCTCGTATTTCTGTAGAAATGCTACTGCAAACCAAGCCTGGAGATCTTTTTATTTTACGTAATGCAGGCAATATTATCCCTGCTTTTGGTGCAGCACATGGTGGAGAGGCTGCAACTATTGAATATGCTATTAAAGCTTTAGGAGTTGCTCATATTGTAATTATGGGCCATTCAAATTGTGGAGCAATGAAAGGCTTACTACATAGAGAAGATCTAGGAACAATGCCGCTAGTAAAAGAATGGTTAGAGCATGCTTCAGCTACTTATGAGGTAGTAAAAGATTGTTATAGTGATTTAGAAGGAAAAGATTTGCTAAATGCGACAATAAAAGAAAATGTACTAGTTCAAATAGATAATTTACGTACTTATCCAGTGGTTGCAGCACGTCTAGCTAAAGGGCAATTAACTTTACATGGTTGGATCTATGAAATTGAAACAGGCACTATTTTAGCCTTTGACCCAAATGAATCACATTTTAGCCCTATTACATCACAAAAAACTTTAGGTGTTAAATCACGCTATAGATTTATTGATGATGACAAAGAAAATTCCCTTAGCCCAGAAAAAGCAGAAAAAGCTAACAACGGGTAACAAATCAAAACAAGCGCATTTGAAATATATATTGACAATATTTTGGTTAAAATTTTTGGAGAATAATGGATGAAAGCACTAAGTTTTCAAAATGATTTTTCGCGTGAACATGCAGGCAAAGATGTTCTTGCGTCAATAGTGGTAGTACTAGTAGCACTACCATTATGTATGGGTATTGCTGTTGCTTCAGGTGTTCCACCCGCACTTGGACTTATAACAGGTATTGTTGGGGGAATTTTAGTTGGTTTTTTAGCTGGCGCACCGCTGCAAGTAAGTGGCCCGGCAGCAGGATTATCAGTTATTGTTTTGGAAATTATTCAAACATATGGGCTAGAAAGACTAGGAATAATTATCCTTATAGCTGGTTTGTGTCAAGTTGTTGCAGGGCTTTTAGGTCTAGGACAATGGTTTCGTGCCGTTTCTCCTTCAGTAATTCATGGAATGTTAGCAGGAATTGGTGTGTTAATTTTTTCTAGCCAATTTCATGTAATGGTAGATGATGGGCCCAAGGGCAATGGATTAAAAAATATTATTTCTATTCCTGAAGCTGTTTATAAAGGCATTATCCCTTTGGATGGTTCAACGCATCACCGTGCTGCTTTAATTGGTGCAATTACTATTGTTGTAATAATCCTATGGAATATTTTTGCTAAAAAAATCAAAATGGTTCCAGGCCCATTAGTCGCAGTAGTAATAGGAATGACAGTAGCTAATCTACTAGATTTTCCTATTAAATATGTAGAAATTCCTAGTAGTCTAGGTGATGTGGTGCAACTCCCAACTTTGGATGTATTTAAGTCTATAAGTAGCAATATTTTTATTGCTGGTGCATCAGTAGCTTTTATTGCTAGTGCAGAAACCTTGCTATGTGCTGTAGCAGTAGATCAAATGCACTCAGGCGCACGCACTAATTATGATCGAGAACTGCTAGCACAAGGTGTTGGAAACAGCATTTGCGGTGCTTTAGGTGCAATACCTATGACAGGTGTAATTGTACGTAGTGCTGCTAATGTTGAGGCAGGTGGTAAAACACGTCTTTCTGCAATCTTACATGGTGTTTGGATTTTATTATTTGTTTTGTTGCTACCAGGAGTTTTACAAAAGTCCCTACAGCAAGTTTAGCTGCTATTTTAGTTTTTACAGGCTACAAACTAGTTAACTTTAAGAAAATGAAAGAATTATTAACTTATGGCAAAAGTGAGTTTGCTATTTATATAGTAACAATGGTTGCAATTGTTGCTACTAATCTTTTAGCAGGCGTTATAATAGGTTTTGCTTTGTCAATGGCTAAGCTAATTTATATTCTAACTCATTTAGATGCAAAGCTTATAGTTTGTAGTGATAAAAAGGCTGCTAATTTAACACTTCAAGGTAGTGCTACATTTATGAAAATCCCTCAACTAGCAGCACTTTTAGAACAAGTTCCTGCTGGTGCTGAACTTCATGTTTTCTTCAAAAAACTAGATTATATTGACCATGCTTGTCTAGATTTATTATCAAATTGGGAAAAACAGCATCAAAGTTCCGGCGGTTCAATGACTATAGAATGGGAACAATTAGAAGCTAAGTTCCATAGTCGGCGTATGACTGGCGCACTAGTTATGCCAGAATCCTTAAAAAATACTCCTTAGTTAAATTAAATTTAAACTTATATAAAAAGTGAGGGAAAATGCCCTCACTTTTCTATTTTATAAAGTCTTAAACCCAGCAAATATTATATAACTATTGAATTTTATGTAGTTTTTTTACGTGAGCGAGTTGTTTTTGGTTTAGGCTCTGGCTCTGGCTCTGGTTCTGGTTCTGGGGACTTTGGGATAAGTAAATCTAGTTTTTCATTTATTTCATCTAAAGCATTACGTATTGCTCTTAGGTTTTTATTTATTGCTTCAACATCCTGACGGCTAGCAACATTCATAACACCCATAGTTGTTTGACTAATTTCCTTAATGCGGCCAGAAAGGTTTAGCGTTTGTTCTCAATTTTGGGCCAGTGCTGTAAGAAAAACTTGACTCCGAGCAAACTTTTCTATTTGCTCCCCAGCAGATTTTTCCCACATATCGTGAACTTGCTTAAATACATCTTTCACGCCTCTTTCCCCTTTATTTTCTGTTGTTTTTTCTGTCTTATCTGCTTTATCTGCTTTATCTGCTTTACTAGGCATATTGGCTCCTTAAAAAACATTATCTGTTATGCTGGCAACATTCTATCAATCTAAGTAAGACTAGCAAAGGAAATTTATCTTAAATTTTTCCAACTATTAAACAAAAAATTTAAAATACTTATTTCATCAGAAATTCTATAGAATCTTTACTAGTATATTCTTTAATTTCCTGAGCGTAACGAAGGACTTTTAATGTTTTCTCCCCTAACAATTCTAAGTGGTTGTTTGTTAGTTGTAGCAAACTACCTTCTCTAAGCCCTACAACATAAAGATCAGGATTTAGAACTAAAAATTCAGCTAACCTTTCATCCCTTGTTTCACCTTGATGATTTGCTAGTATTGCTTCTGTATAATGTGGGTTAATTTGAAAAGGTATAAGACCTAAAGCATTAAAACTAGGTGGCTGGGCAATAGGCATATCATTAGTAGTTTTAATTGTTGGACAAGCCATATTTGATCCAGCACTCCAACCAATATAAGGTAGTCCTTTGCTAACTCTACCTCGTACAAGTTCTAATATATTATTTTCATAAAAACATTTTAATAATTGAAAAGTGTTACCTCCGCCAACTACTATGGCTTGGGCATTTTCTATAGCTTGGGTGTAATTGCTTGCTTGATGAATTGAGCGAACACTATAACCTAATTCAGTAAATTTGCTAGATACGATATTAGTATATTCATCATAAGAAAAACGTACAGCAGCAAAAGGAATAAATAGAATTTCTTTTATATCAGGGCCAAGAAAATTTTTTATTTCTTTTTCTGCGTGAGCTAAATAAGCTCCACCATAATTTCTAGAATTGCTAAGAAGTAGTAAGCGTTTAGACATAATTTGACCTTTCAAAATCAATTTTTATTTGCTAATTAACAACAAAAAATCACAAAGAAAATTCTTTGTGATTTTTACTATAAATTATTTATTCTTCACGAAATTAGTGAATGCTTATATAATAACGCATTAGAGCAAAAACATGCTCTTTTTCCATACTTTTCATTATAGATAAAGCCTGAAAAGTCTCTCTCATTTCCTTAGGCATTTCTGCTTCAATTGCTCGTCGAAGTTGAGCTTGTTTAGCTTTTCACTGATTGATGTTTCTTCTTCTAAATTACTTAAAAGGGCTGCAAAGCCTTTAATTTTTGGATATTCAACTAGTTGTGGGCTACTAGTAGCAGGCATATTAGCTAGCTGTTTAGCAACTTCAATAGCTTTTTGCAGTCCACCTAATTCATCAACTAAACCTAATTCTTTACCTTTGACTCCACTCCAAACACGGCCTTGAGCAATTTCTTGAAGAGATTCTAGTTTCATATTGCGACCCTCGGCAGCTTTACTAGTAAAATCTAGGTAGAAGTCATCCATATATTTTTGAAGTTTTTGAAGTTCTTCTTCGCTAAAATTTTTATATTCTGAATAAAAGTCTGCATTTTTGCCGCGTGTTAATGCTTCTACATTCATACCTAAATGCTCTTTATAAAGACCATTTATATTAAGCTTACCTCCAAAAATTCCTATTGAACCAGTAATTGTAGAAGGTTGGGCTACAATTTTATCTGCTGCCATAGAAATATAATAACCACCTGAAGCAGCATAATCTGACATACAAGCAACTATTGGTTTTTTAGCTTGTTTGGTTAGCATTATTTCTCGCCAAATAATATCAGACGCAAGAGGTGAACCACCTGGGCTATTAACTCTTAAAATAATAGCTTTTATATCTTTGTCCTCACGGGCTTTTTTAATTGCGGCTGCAACGGTATCTGAGCCAATGGTTTCATCGGAAAAAGGGCTACTATTACTCTTACCAGACATAATTGCCCCAGAAGCATAAATAATAGCAATACGACCATCTTTTCCAATGCCAAACTCAAAAGGGCTAACATTATTATATTTACCGCTAGTAATTGCCCGGTATTCTGTAAGTTTTAATTCTTCTTTGATCTTATTTTTTACTTCATCTAGGTAGATTGCATCATCAATCAAGCCAACTTCTTTAGCTTGTTTTGGGATATTGTATGGGCCTTCATCAATAAGTTTTTGTACTTCTGCTTCATCTTTTTTGCGAGATTTAGATATTTCTGAAACATAGTTTTTATAAATATCATCTAGCAGAGCATTTAAGGCTTCTTTATCTTCTGGAGACATTTCCGAACGGGTATAGCGTTCAACAGCACTTTTATATTTGCCGTAACGAGTAAAATTTGGCTCAACTTTGATTTTATCTAAAAAGCCCCTCATAAAAGTTGCGTGGACAGCAAAACCTTTTACTAATAAGGCTCCTGCTGGAGCAACATAAATTTTGTCGGCTGAAATAGCTATAGAATATTCTAAATCTCCGCCCTGCTCCATATAAGCATAAATAGGTTTACCTGATTGCTTAAAATCTGCTAGAGCATCTCGGACATCTTGAACTCGCCCTAGACCTAGACCAGGCCCATCTAAAAGTAAAAGGATTCCTTTAATATTTTTATCTAGTTTTGCTTTTTGGATATTTTCAAGTGTGCTTTTTAGTGATGAAGTTTGACCGCCAAAAAGCTTTATAAAAGGGTCATCTGCTATTGCTTCAGGCATACTTCCTGATAGTTTTAGCTCTAAGATGCTATCGCTTGCAACCTTAGGAGTAGAGCTAGAAAATAGACTCATCACTAGTAGAAGTCCTAAAACCCCAACTATTACAGTAGTACCTAAAAACAAGGCTAAGATAATCTTTCCCCGTCGTGTCATAAACTTATCAACCTTTCGTTATCTATAAAAGATAAGTGTTAATTTTAATGATGTTATCTATAGCAAAACAAAGTTGTTAAGCTAATTATTTTGCTAAACTTGTTGATGAATTATAAGACGAGAACAACAAATTTTTTGTTTCAGATAGCTAAAAAACTCTACCATATAAAGAAATTTATTAGCTATTTAAACAATGAGTAATAGCGAATATCTGCTTCTTGGCTAAGAAGACCTGGGGCTTTTACTAGCGCGGCTTGAACATGTGGCGTAGTAAAATGGGCATTGATAGCATCAAGACTGGCCCATTCTTCAAAAAACGTAAAATCACTTGGGTCATTGTTATTTTGAAATATTTGATAACTAATACAGCCCTCTTCTTTGCGAGTTGGTTCAACTAGGCTTTCTAAAGCCGCTTTTAACTCTTCTACTTTATCTGCTTTTGCTAAAAACCTAGCAACTACATATACTGACATAATTTTTCTCCTAAACTAAAGCTATTTTTAAGACTTGTTTTACATTTTCAGCATAAACAAATTCAATATCTTTTAAGACTTCTTTTGGAATGTCGTCTACATCTTTACGATTAGCAACAGGAATTATCACGGTAGTAACTTTGTTACGATGAGCAGCTAGCACTTTTTCTTTTAAGCCGCCTATTGCTAAAACATTACCTCGAAGAGTTACTTCACCTGTCATTGCAACACTTCGCTTAACTAGACGGTTAGAAAGTACAGAAACTATAGCCGTTACTAGTGTAATACCTGCTGATGGGCCATCCTTAGGTATTGCACCTTCAGGGATATGGATATGGATATCATGGTTAGCAAATAATTCTTCATTAATTTGAAATTCTTTTGCACGAGATTTTGCATAAGAAAGGGCTGCTTGGGCTGATTCCTTCATTACATCGCCCATTTGACCTGTTAGCATAAGGCCGCCTTTGCCTTTCATTAGCAAAGCTTCAATAAAAAGAACATCTCCCCCAACAGGTGTCCAAGCAAGTCCTGTAACTACACCAATTTGGTCTTTTTTTAGAATTTCTTCAGGTGCAACTTTTGATGGGCCTAAGAATTCATGTACATTTTTACTTGTAACACGAACTAGCTTATCTTGACCTTCTGCAACTTTTCGGGCAATTTTACGGCAAATACTACCAACTTCTCTTTCTAATTGTCTTAAGCCAGATTCCCTAGTATATTGATTTATTAAGGATTTAATTGCTGAATCTGCTAAGGCTAAGTGTTTATTAGTAATGCCATTTTCTTCCATTTGTTTTTTTAACACATGGGTTTTTACTCTAGCTAATTTTTCTATTTCTGTATAACCAGAAAGCCTTATAATTTCCATTCTATCGCGTAGAGCAGGTTGGATTGTGTCTAAAACATTAGCTGTAGTCATAAACATAACATTTGAAAGATCAAATGGAACGCCTAAATAATTATCTCTAAAACTATTATTTTGTTCAGGATCTAAAACTTCAAGTAGGGCTGAGGATGGATCACCGCGAAAATCTGAGTGAACTTTATCTATTTCATCCAACATAATTAGCGGGTTATTGGTTCCTGCTTGTTGGATAGCTTGGACAATGCGGCCAGGCATTGAGCCTACATAAGTACGACGATGACCGCGAATTTCTGCTTCATCATGAACACCACCTAAAGAAAGCCGGACAAATTTACGACCTAAAGCACGAGCAATTGAACGTCCAAGCGAAGTTTTACCAACTCCGGGCGGGCCAACTAAACAAAGTATTGGGCCTTTAGCTTTTTCTTTTAATTTACGAACAGCTAAAGCTTCTAAAATACGTTCCTTTACTTTTTCTAACCCATAATGGTCTTCATTAAGAATTACTTCTGCTTTCTTTAAGTCTAAATTATCTTTAGAAAACTTTGACCAAGGTAAGTTGACTAGGACATCTAAATAATTTCGTAACATTGCTGCTTCGGCTGCGTCTGGGTGCATTCGCTCTAATTTTTTTAACTGCCGTAAAGACTCTTCTTCTACTTTTTCAGGCATTTTTGCTTCAGCAATTTTGTCACGATAAGCATTTATTTCTTCTGCAAACTCATTACCCTCGCCAAGTTCCTGTTGAATAGCTTTTAGCTGTTGACGTAAGTAAAATTCCCGTTGGGAACGGTCAATTTCACCTTTAGCTTGGGAATTTATTTCTTGTTGGACAGTTAAAACGCTTATTTCTTTAGTTAGTAGTTCGTTAATTCGGCGAAGTCGTGCAGTTTGTTCAATAAGTTCTAAGACGCTTTGAGCGTCTTCAACTTTTAATTCTAGGTTTGAAGCAGCTAAGTCTGCTAGTCGTCCAGCATCTTCTAAATTAACAGCTATTGCCATTACTTCAGGAGAAATATTTTTCCCTAGTGCTACAGCCTTTTCCATAGAAGACTTGACACTACGCATTAAAGCTTCAAGCTCTAAACTATTGTCTAGTCTAGGTTCAGGTAAAGCGGTAATACGTGCTTGTAAGTAGGGCAAGTTTTCATCTACATGGGCTAGTCTAGCACGAGAAAGACCTTGAACTAAAATGCGGATTCTGCCATCGGGAAGCTTAAGCATACGCATAATTACTGCTACAGTCCCAACCTCATATAAATCTACTGTAAGAGGTTCTTCTTTATCTAAATCACGTTGAGAAACTAGCATTATCATTCTACTTTCGGCTAATGCTTGATCAACAGCACGAATAGATTTTTCTCTTTGTACAAAAAAGCGGCACAATCATAAAAGGAAAAATCACAATATCGCGTAAAGGTAAGACAGGTAAAACTTCGATTTTCAACTGCTCATCATTACTTTCAATAACATCTATTGATTGTTCTTGTTCGGCTGATGATTGGTTGGGCATATTTTTATGGTTTCTCCTCGAAAGATAATAGCTAGTTAATAGCTCTACTTAAACTAAATCTTTTACTCCTAAGAAAATATACGGGCAAAATAGATTTAACAAATTAATAAATAAATGTATAAGATTATTTGGCATCTCTTTAAGAAAGAGATTAAAATTGTTTATTATCTTTAAGATACAATCAAAATTTTAGTTTTATACTAAAAAAACTCAGTTAGCATAATACATAGTTTTATCTGATTCAAGCAATCGCTCTCTTAGCTTAGAGAGTGTTAAATTAGCAGTTTTACAAAATTTATGAAAGAAATCACTATTCGTAAAGAAACCCGACCAACTCGTTGTGAAATATGCCATCAATCAGATATGTTTGACCCTGAAACTTCTCAGTGCCAGCGATGTGAAAACATTGTACTCTCTGTAAACAATCCTATTGTTGCTGCTAGACAACAAATTGCAACAATAGAAGGAACACTAGATTTTATGGCTTTAGGAGCAGCATTTTTTGGAATACTTGCTTTTGCTCCAGGTCTTTTTCTTCCTCCATTAGGGCTAGTTTTATCAATTTTAGGTGTTATTTGTGGAAAAAAATCTCTTACAAATATTAGAAATAGACAAGGCGCGCTTTCTGGAGAAAGTTTTGCCTATATTGGTCTTTATTGTGGAGGATTAGGTTTTTTACTAGCACTATTTTTGATTTTATTTATTATAAAATCCTCTAAATAATATATTTACTCCTCAATTTTTACTTTGCCCGCTGTTTGAAGTTGTAATAATTCTGTTCGGCTTAAAATTAGGACTCTTTCACTTTCTACCAACGCCGTTAAATCATTAGCTCTTAAAATTGCCATAAAAACTTGAGGCCAAGGTAGGTCTTTTATAGCAGCAGTAACTTTTATTTGTTTGGCTGTAGCAGTATAAGCAAACTTGACCTTGTATTTATTAGTAAAAAATTTTATTACTTCGCCTAACTCTACTTCTGTAATAGATAATGCTAACTCTTCAGCTTGAAAATCTTTTGTCCCAAACTTTCCTGGCAATGGCGGATTCTCAAAACTAGTTGCTAAAACTGGTAAATTAGCATTAATAGCTTGTTCAAAAGCAATTATGCGAAATACTCGCTTTTCTTCAACAAAAGTTAAATTAACTGAATGCAGGACTTGAGCTAATACATCATTAAAATTTCCTCGCTCCTGACTAATAGAAATACAAAGAGCAGGTATAGTTTTATCAATAATAAAAGCAAATTGATAATTGCTTAATTCATACATTAATAATAATAAAGTATCTAATCTAACATTACTAACTTTTAATGTAAGTATTGTATTAGGTAATTTTGCTTTTGCTAATTGCTCAAGCTGTTGGGAAATAGTTGTTTCCTTACCATTAATTGGGATACTAACAACTGAGCAATTAGGAGAGTCAACAGATTTAGCAATTTGTGAAATTTGAGTTTTGCCACTTGAATCAACAATATTTTCTTCAAACAAAGCTCTGCCCTGCTGAACAGCAACAAAGCGACCGTTATAACATTTTGCTCCAACAGAAACAAATAACTCTTTTTGATTTGGAGTCTTAAATATTGCTCCTTCTAAATCAGAAGTAAAATAAGTTCCTGCTAGTGATAGTTCTGAAACTAAATAAGGACTACTACGGTCTAAGCGTTTAATATTAGGTTGATTAACTAATTGTAAATACTCGGCAATACGTTTTTCTAAATCTGGGTAGTTAGCATTAGCATTACTACCCTGTATTAATTGCTCTAAAGTATAAATAGTAGTAAATGGGTCACGCTGTAGGTCTTGATCAGAAGTTTCAACGCCTTCTAACCATTGTTGGTAAGCTTTTGGTACATCCAGGTTTGCTTGAATAGTAAAATTTGGCCCATTTTGTTCTGGGGAAATATCCGTAAAAATTTTTGCTGCACCTACTTCATTTATTAAATTTCTTACAGTTTCAGCAGAGCGAGAAACACCCGTTATTTTCATTAAACGAGAATCCATAGAAACGCCTGTTAGGACGGTTTCTAAAGATTTTGGAAAGCGTTTTCCAAGACGACGCAGAGCAGTCCAAACAGCTACACGTTCCTCAAATCGAGAGTTTAGAAGCATGAGTGTATTTTGTGCTGAAGTAAGTTGGGCAGTAGTTGTTTGCCCAGTAGGATTTTGCATTTTTTCTGCTTCTTTTTCATCCAAACTATAAATTAGCATAGTGAATTCTGCTTCCACAGAAACAAGCGGAGCAGGTTGCTTAGTTCGTTTAATATCTAGACCATCAATAATTATTAAATAATTAGAAGCAGCTAGATTAAGTAACATATCGGTTACTCTTTCATAAGTGCCAAATAACTCTACTTTTACTGGATGAAAAACAAAAGGTTCATCTTTAACTGCTGTGCTACGTTCAAAAGTACGCCAGCGTAGTTCTCTTAGCCGAAGCTCATTTTTAATTTGACCAATTGTGTTAGATATATCTTCTTCATCTTTAGCCATACCTTCTAGCAAAGAAGCAATTTCATTTTGGGCATCTTGCAACTGCTTTTTCTCATTTGTTTGTTGTGTGGTTTCAGGTGCTATGCTTTTTTTAGGTCGTTTTTGTTGGGCAAAACTAGGAAAGGTTAAAAAAATAATTGTCAAAAAAATTAATAAAGCTCGTATCATTGTTAAATAAACCTATCAATAACTTAAACTTAACTTAAATCCATTACAGTTCTAACTTTATCTAGTAGATCGCTGATGCCGTAAGGTTTTTGTAAAAAGCCTAAAACCCCTTCATTTAGTATATCTTGAGATTGTTCATCTTCATTATAGCCACTAGAGAGCAAGACTTTTACTTCTGGATTAATTTTCTTAAGTTGGCGAAACGCTGTTGGCTCCATCAAGTTCTGGCATCATCATATCTAAAATAACTAAATCTATTTCTCTAGCTCTATTTTGGTAAATATCCAAGGCTTCACGTCCGTTTTCTGCTGTAATTACTTGATAGCCTCCACTATCTAGCATTTCCACTAGTAAATCTCTCATAATATCTTCATCTTCTGCTACCAAAATAGTTTCTGAGCCTTCTTTACTATATTCATCAGTGTTTTTTATTTTAGCTAATTCTTTTGTTGATGAGGGTAAATATATAGAAAATGTAGTACCTAGTCCTGTTTCGCTTTCTACATCAATATAACCATTGTGGTTTTTAATAATTCCATAAACCATTGCTAAACCTAAACCTGTGCCTTTTTTATCTCTCTTAGTTGTAAAAAAAGGTTCAAAAATTCGTTGTTTGGTTTCTTCTGTCATCCCCATACCAGTATCACTAATTCTAAAAAGTACATAGCGGCCTATTTTTGAGCCAGGATGCTTATAAGTAAACTGCTCATCTAAAGTAACATTTACAGTGCTAATGCTTAGGCAACCTCCTTCAGGCATTGCATCACGAGCATTAATACACATATTAACAATTGTTTGGATAATTTGACCACCATCAACTTCAACAACTAATTTAGTTTTTGCTAGGTCTAGTTTTAGTTTAATATTTTTGCTAATTGTGCTTTCAATTAATTCTACAGCCTCTTTTACCAAAGAATTTAAGTCTAAAACTTGCACATGGTATTTTCCACCACGAGCAAAAGCTAAAAGCTGTTGAGTTAGGTCTGCTGCACGTTTAGCAGATGATTCAATAATATTAATATACCGATAAAGAGGATCCATCTTATTCATCTTTGTTTTAATAAATGAAGTGTATCCTAATACTCCACCCAAAATATTATTAAAATCATGTGCAATACCTCCTGCTAGTGTGCCTATGGATTCCATCTTTTGAGCCTGTTGCAGAGCATCTTCTAAAACTTTCTTTTCTGTTAAATCCTCAAACTTAACTACCACATTTCCAACTTTTCCTATATCGTCAACTAATGGAAATAGTGTAGCTCTTCCACTAAGCATTTCATACTTATGGTAATCTTCTTCGCTAGCTGAAACGGGTAAGTCAACCATTAATTGAACTACTTCTCCTGTCAAAACTTTATGAAAAGCTTCAACTACAGGAGTATCAATAAAAGGTGGGTTAGCCAGTACATTATATTTACCTATTACTTCATCATAGCTATCTTTTTTCTGAATCAAAGATAAAGCACTTTGATTCATTAATATGCAAACGCCTGTTTCATCAGTAATAAAAGTAGCTAGAGGTGATTCCAGAACAATTTTGGCAAAAAATGCTTGTGATTTACGAACTTCTTCTAGTGATGATTTTATTTTTTCATAAAGCTGGGCATTTTCCACCGCTACACCAATTTGTTCAGCTAAGACTTGTAGCGTAAGCATATCTTCTTCATCAAAAGCATTAATATTACTATTTTGAACATCCAACACACCTATAACTGAACCACGCACTAATAAAGGAACTGTTAGTTCTGAACTAGTTTCTGGAAGGCTTTCAATAGGTAAATAGCTAGAACTTTTGCTTACATCATCAACTAAAACAGGTTGGCCTGTAGAAAAACAACGTCCAACAATCCCTTCTTTAATTGCTAAAGTTGCTCCTATTGGTTCAGGTGCTTGAAATCCTCCACAACCAGCAGTAAAAGTAAGTTGGTCTTTTTCTTTATCATAAAGAAAAATATTTACATTATAATAACTAAAGGTATTATGTATAAGCTTAACTACAACAGGTAGTAACTCATCAAGTTCTAAAAGAGCCGTTAATTTATCCCCTACTTGATAAATTGTTTCTAAACGCATAGCACGTCTTTGCGCATTTTGATAAAGATAGGCTTTTTCTACAGCAATTCCAATAGTTTGACCAATAGTGTTAAGCAAGCGAATTTCTTGTTTTGTAAAAGAGCGTGTAGAACGATTACCACAAGCAATAAGCCCATAACAGTTGTCTCTAACTTTTATAGGGATAAAAGCAGCAGCAATAATGCCTTCTTTTTGTACTGCTGATAGGGCAGGTCTTGGGCCAACCGTCCCATCATCCACAGATAAATTATCTACAACAATTAATTCACCTCTTTCAGCAGCTTTGCCAATATAACTAACACCTAAAGGAATATTTTTTGTTTCTGGATGATTTAGAAATTCTTCTGAACAACCAACATTAGCCCTTATCGATAGTAGTTTTGACTTTTCATCTGTTGTCAAAATCATACAGGTATCTAGCTTTAATACTTCCTTAATTTTGATTACTGTGTTAGAGAAAATTTCTTCTAAAATCAAAGAACGGCTAGCAGTTTCAGCAATAGTGTTTATAGTAAAAAGTTCTTCATTTTGGCGTTTAATTTCCTCTTCTGCACGCTTTTTATCACTAATATCTGTTAAAACTGATAAATTACCTGTATGTTCATTACTTAAACTAAAAACAGGTGACTCAGAAAAAATTACAAAAAGCTTCTCTTTATTACTAGTTATAAGTTCTACTTCATAACTGCTACTAAGCCCTTGGGATCGGTTTTTCCATTCTTCTTGGACAAAAGTTTGTTGGCTTCCTCTAATATAATTAAGTATATTTTCTCCAAGCAGTTCTTTTTCTTGTTTACCAAGCATTTCTGCAAAACGACGATTAACAATTTTTATAAAGCCATCAGGAGAAATTAGCACAATTCCATCATTGCTACGCTCAACTAGTGTGCGATATTTTTTTTCAGACTGTTGTAGGCTATAACGTAAGTCTCTTTCTAAATGAACCTTTTTTTGCTCTGTATATAAAGCAAAAATAGAAACAATAATAAATGTACCTATAAAAAATACCGCTACTATCCAAACTTTTCTTAAATTTTCATGAAAAGGCTTTAGTATTGATTTACGTGGCACATTAGACATCACTACCCATTTTGCCCAGGGTACACGACTAGAAACATAAGAAATTAATTGAACTTCATCACCTAAACTAGCTAATTTTATTTGTGCTTTACCACTTGTTTGAGACAAAGCCATGTTGAGAAATTCATAGTCAGCACGACGATCTCTTGCCTTTGGGTTAGGGTCTAAAAATGCTCCTTGGGCAATCATATCCCAGGACTGGCCGACTAAAGCAGGGTTGCTATGAGCAACAATTTGACGATCTTGATTAATTATCCAGGTAAAACTACCCAATTGTATATCATAGGGAGCTACATAGTTTTTAATCCAATCATCAATATCTATTCGTCCCGAAATAGTACCATCAAAGATTTTTTCTCCTGTTTTTTCTGTGCGAAAAACCGGTATATCAAAAGCAATTGCTTTATTGTTATCCATAGTTGTATATGGGCCAGCTAAAGCTAAATTTTTACCACTTATTGCCAAAGCCGTCGAAGGTCGGTGCATTGCACTCATACCCATAAGTTCTGATCCATCTTGATAAGCAGTAATAAAATGCCCTGTAGCATCAATGCGAGATATATCTGTTAAACGCCCATCAAAACGCCGATAACAAGCAGCTAAATGAGGCCAAATTTTTTCTGGGTCATTGGTTTGGACATCTGGCAAACTAGACACATAATCAAAATCATTTTTTATTAAAGTCAATAGCTGTGATAGATCTTCAGCAATACCTTTGATATGTTCAAACTGCTTTTCGTTATAACTTTCACAAGTTTCATATTCAAATTGTTTGGCAAAATAATAGAAAAATCCTGCCGCACCAAGCATAGTGGTTAAGGCAAATAACAAAACTACCCAAACACCAAGTGAAATGATTCTTGTTTTTTTCTCTGGCATGTATGTATATAGATATTAGGTAGATAATAAAATGTAGATAACAAAGATTTTAGGATAGCTTTTCTATTCTTGCAACCAACAAAGTCTAAAGAAAATAGTTAATACTTGCATCTTGCAAGCAAAAAATGAGTTTTAGCAATTATTGGATAAGAATATAAATGAATGAGTTATTAAACTCTTACTTCCAAAGTAACATAAGATATATAACTTAGGTGAAAACTTTAGATCATATATCTTATGTCCTGCTGGGTCATAAGATTTAACCCCTTGTTCTTCAATTTTTTATTCTTAAGTTAGAACATATGCTATTTTGGGGATAACACTATAGTGACACTTAAAACGAAACTCTAAATCCAAGTTGGATTTGACGAGGAGAAAAAGCCCCTAAAAATCTATCTTTACTAGCAATAAAACGATTTCCCGATTTTTTAGGTAATTGAAATTTTCCATTTTTATCAGGCGGGAATACTCTTGCAATATCACTTATATTAACTCTATTAAATAAGTTAAACACTTCAAAAATACCGCTTATTTCTGCTTTTTCACCTATTTTTATTTTACGTGAAAGACGAATATCTATATTTGCAAATCCAGGTGAAATCCCTGCATTTCGCCCTAAGCCTAATGGACGATCGCCTGGAGGGTTATCAGCATTTAAGTTTAAGTCTATTCCTGCTAGTAAGTTATATGGTCTTCCTGTTTCAAGATTAACAATAGTAGAAAACTGAAAATCTCTTAAGTATTTATTTTTTAGCAAATTACTTTCAAATGTGCCTGATAAAACAAAACGACTGCGAACATCTTGTAAAGACAAAGCACGTTCATTTGCAATATTAAGAGAGTCATTTGTTTCTTGAATATCTGTTCCGATGTCAAGAAAATTATCTATAGTTTTTGATAGAGTATAGTGAGCTTGTAAGTTAAATTGATCTGAAATTCTTTGTTTAACTGAAATTGTGAAACTACTGTAATAACTGTCATATGAAGAAGAAAACTCAAAAATTTGCCCTAGATCTGGAAAAACACGCCCAACCAACTGACTTTGTAAAGCATTTCCGATTACTGGCCTAACAACAGGGTTTATATTACGTACAGAAAGAAGTCTCAAACCTCTAACATAATCTAAAATCAAGGAAATAGAAGTATTATTACCAGCTAAATAATCTACTCCAAAGTTGATTGTTGAGTATAGCTAGTTCGAGTTTTACGGTCATAAACAAAGGTAGAGCTTAATTGAGGAATAAAATCTACTCCAGCAGGAATTTCTAAGCCTTCAGGAAATTTTCTGTTTGGCAAACTAAAAGGAATAGCTGAAAAAG
Source organism: Blastocatellia bacterium (assembly GCA_016713405.1). Lineage (NCBI taxonomy): Bacteria > Pseudomonadati > Acidobacteriota > Blastocatellia > Blastocatellia bacterium. Next base: position 78,966 of record JADJPF010000024.1, on the reverse strand, counting down.
GAAAAGGAATAACAGGAATTTTAATTGCATTTGTAGCAGAAGTTAATTCAACTAGAGTAGCATTACCAAAAAGCTGTGTACTCGCAAAAATACCATATCCAGCCTTAATAGTTAAGTTTTCTAGCTTTTTAGGACGATAGGAAATAGCAATTCTTGGACTAAAGAAACCATTGTTTTTTGGTACAAACCCTATACGATTAATATCATAGCGAATCCCTAGTTTAAGTAAAAAATTTTCTGAGAGCTTGATATTATCTTGAAAAAACAAAGCTAGCTGTTTTTGATCTATAGTAACTAAAGGATTTCCAAAACCCTGGGCAAAGGCTGTAGGTAGAGGTAAGCTAGCTAAAGGAAAGTTAAGAGCTAGTTGCTGTGCAAAGTTAGTAAGAAAAGCTCTTTGCTCAGGAGTCCGTAATTTTGGATCAAAAGCCTCAATCCCTGATATATTTGGCCCACCAAAAGCAGAAAAATCTAGTGGAGCAAATACTGCAAAACCACCTGAAAAAATTGGAACTTTAGTGCCTCCATCTCCTGGGAGATTTACATAATAATAATCTCCTCCAAACTTAATTTGATGACGACCTCTGGTTAAAGAAACATTATCAATAATTTGGTAAATAGACGCACGTCTAGGTTGAGAAAGAAAAATTGTACGACCAAAAGTAACAATTCCTTCTGGAGCTATTAGTTGAACACGAGTACTATTATCAGGAGCATTAACATCTTGATTACGTAAGCCAAAAAGAAACCTTGTTTCATTTATCAAATTAAGAGAAGTGCTACTATAAGTATTATTAACAGCAAGATTATTTTCATCTAATAGCTGAATTCCACCTGCTGTTTGACCTGAAAGACCACCAAAAGGTTCAAAAGCACCATTATAGTTTCCCCCAAAATTGTAGCGAATAAATAAGTTATCTTGTTGTCCAAGACGAAAATCAACCCTAGTCAAGGCAGAAGTTGTTCCAAAAGCAAAGGGAATAGGCCCATTGTCTAAGGTAAATCCTAAACTTTTAGCTGAATTTACAGTTTGATTGCTAATGGTAACAAAATTACTTTGTTTAACAGAAAGGCGTTCAAAGGAGTTAAAGAAAAATATTTTATCTTTTTTTATTGGCCCACTAAAAGTAGCACCAAATTGATATTGTTTATATTCTGGCTCAGTAGGTGCAAAAACATCTCTTGCACTAGTTGAATCATTACGATTTAAGAAAAATAAACTTCCTCGAAATTCACTTCCACCACCTTTTGTTATAATGTTAACCACTCCACCTAAAGCTCGGCCAAACTCAGCACTGTAACTATCACTTACTACTTGGAATTCTTGTATGGCATCTTGGCTAAGAGTAGCTCTTACAGAACCTGCCGCCGTTTCATTATTATCTAAACCATCAATACTTACATTATTAAATCTAGCTTGCTGCCCATTAAATGAAATGCCTGAAGAAGCCACCACTCCTTGTGCAGGAGCGCGATCTTTTGTTGCTCTAGGAGTTGTTAAGGCAAAATCTAAAAAATTACGCCTATTTATTGGTAAATCATTAATTAATTTAGGGTTGATATTAGTACTGTTTTCAGTTTTTTCTTGACTAAATTCATTGCTGGCAAGTACTTCAATAATTTCAGTATTTTGTCCTACCTCTAAATTAAAATTTACTAACGCGACTATACCTAATTCCAAGCTTTGCTTATAAGTCTTACTAGAAAAACCTTCGATACTAGCAACTATTTCATAGTTACCTGGAGGTAGTTGAACAATGGAAAATGAACCATCAGATTGAGACATTGTTTCACGAATTAGATTAGTTGATAAGTTTTTGCAGTAATTGTAGCCCCACTTATCGCTGCATTTTGAGAGTCTAAAACCTTTCCAACAATATTTACTGAAGTAGCTCCACCTTGAGCAAATGTGATTACTATAGCTAATAATAGTAATATCACTGAAGTCATTCCAAAAGTTATTTTTTTTAGCATTTTAAGCGTTTTTTCTTTACTACAAACCTTTCTTCTGAGTTGTCATTAAAATATTACTTTTAACCTTAATGTTTTTTCGACAGGTATAACTACGAGAATCCTTATAAAAGGTAGATTCAACAATCTTACAACAAAGACAACAACTGTAGGAAAATTACGCCTACAAGATATAAATTTTTTAGAAAAAAAATAGGAATATTAATTGGTAATAGGAATTTGGCTAGTCAAACAATAAGACAACTTGCTTTATTGACTATTTAGAATATAAATTAAGAGCTAGTTTACAACACACATTTTTTAGCTATCCTGCCTTAATTTTATAACCTTTTATTTAGGAGGGAGTTAAAAGGTATTTAGAAAACAACTTTATAAAAAGTGTTTTTTGATAAAATAGAAAGTATTATTAGGGCAATATTATACATACAATATTTTGCTTAACAATATAATTAATCAACTTTTATATCATTTTTACTAACTACTAACTAGTAATGCAACTATTAGTTAATATTGTTCCTGATAATATATCATCTTAACTAAAGCTACTATTTATCTTAAGTAAAAGTTAATTCTTGAGAAATATAAGTTAATGGGTTAACTATTTTGTCCTTTTAACAGGTTTCTAACTGCAAAAAATATAAATTCCCTAACTGATCACAACTAATAATTAAGCCTGTATCGCTAATAGCACAACGAGTAATTGAACCAATTGTTGGAAAAGTACCAATTATGGTTTCTTCGGCTAAACTTATTACTCCTAAAGTATTTTCATCTAAACCTAATACTTGATATTTATTATCATTAGTAATAGCTGTTTTTGTATCAATACAACCTTTTTGCTCTTTAACAACGTGTTTTTTTATTAAATCCCAACTTCTTAGTCGGCCAGCAAAATTAGCGGAGATAAATTCCTTGCCATTTTCCATTAACACTAAAGCATATATTCCGGCTCTATCTCGTAAAGTAGTATCTAGCTTTCTACTATCTAGATACCAAATTTTTATTGTTCTATCATCACTACTAGAGATTATATATTTATTATCCGGTGTTATTATTAAGCTTAATACTCTATCTTGATGCTCTGTTAATATATCTATACACTCTAAAGTAGCTAAATCCCAAAGCTTTATTTCATTACCACTAGCAGAAACTAAATATTTTTTATCTACACTAATAGCCATTGCATTAACTGAAGCTGAATGAGCGAGTAAACTAGTAATTTCCTGTCCTAGATGGTTCCAAATTCTAATTGTCCCATTAATTTCACCTGAAAAAGCATAACGACCATCTAGCGAAATTGCTAAAGCAGAAATATTAAATTTTTGTTTTATTGGTGCAGTGTTTTCTTTAGCAATATCAAAATTCCAAAGTTTTACTGTTCCATCTTTACTTGTAGAAAAAATCGTCCCCTCACTTAAAACTAAGTCTGTAATTAGATCACTATGCCCTGCTAGCACATTTACTAGCAAACCTGTTTCTAAATTCCAAATATTGATTGTTTTATCACTATTTCCAGTAACTATATATTGATTATCTTTAGTTAATGCTAAGGTGTTAATGCTACTTGTTGATTCTGTTAAAACAGCAATTAAAGAACTAGAAGCTAGCTCCCAAACTTTGATCTTTGCATCTTCGCTAGTTGAAATTAAGTATTTATTATCAGATGTAACATTTAGTCCTGTAACACTATAGTCATGTCCAAAAAAATCATTTATTGGCAAATAGCTTAATAAATCCCAAACCTTTATTGTTCCATCACTTCCACCAGAAATTAAGTATTTATCATCTAGGCTAACACTTAGTTTATTAACAATAGTTTTATGTTCGGTTAAAGTATGAATAGAAGAGGGGCAAGAGGGGTTATCTAAGATTGAGTTAAAATCCCAAATTTTTATTGTTCGGTCACTACTTGCAGAGACTAACTTTTCATTATCCGACGTAACAACTAAAGCCAACACACTACCAGAATGTTCTTTTAAGTTAGAAAGAAGTTTACCTGTAAATAGCTCCCAAATATTTATTGTGCCGTAGCAATCACCAGAAATAATATATCTATTGTCTTTGCTTAAGCTTAAACTAAAGATTATGCCTTGGTGAGCAATTAGAGAGAATATTTCTTGACCCGTATTTAGTTCCCAAACCCTAATTTGGCTATCTTCTCCAGCAGTGACTAAAAATCTATTGTCTGTTGTTAGTTTTAAGGCTTGAAACCCTGTTGTGCTTTTTATTAGCGTTTGTTTAAGTGAATTATAAATAGCTTTTCCAGGCTTATTTAGCCATTTTATATAATTATAAGGTTGGTTGTTGGTTAGTTTTTCAAGGTAAATACTAGCAGCTTTACTAATTAAACTTTCTGTAGGTTGATTAATAGCTTGTTGTAAAACTTTTCAGGATAGGCTGAAATAAATTGCAGTTGACTAGATAAAAATTTATACCAAAGCTGCAAATTTGTTTGGTCTAATAAACCATTTATATTTAGAATTTGCTCAAAATTGTCTATAAATTGCCATTCTAACCCAAGCTTAAGTTTATTTATAATAAATTCAATATTTATAAACTCATTTATTGCTTTATTAAACAATTGTTTTGTTGTGGCTAAATCGGTTAATGCTATACTTAATAAAATAGTTTTTAGTAAATAACTATCAAAATAAGTAAAATAATTATTTGTGTTTTTCCCTTTTGTTTTAATTAGCCATTTTACAAAATATTGATAATATATAAATTGTTTTTCTCTGATTAATATTTCCTTCTTAATATGATTAATAACTTCTTGATTTACAAATATAATTTTATTACTGGGTAGTAAAATTATATATTTATCTAATTTTATTATAATATTCAATATTTCTAATTTATCTATATTTATTTCTACTATTTCTAATAACTCACTGAGTTGATTAATAGTAATTGGCTCATAGCTTAAAGCTAATAAACCTAATATTAAGTTTATTTCTTCAACTGTTAACTTAGAGTCCACTATATCTAAATATATATTATCCAATAGGTTATTTTTTATTGTAGTTTTTAAATTTTCGGTAGTTAGGTTTGTTAATCGCTCTGACAACAGACTGCTTAAATATAAATCTGGTTTTGAGAATAAAATAAAATATATATTATGTGGTAATTTAATGGGCAGAACTTTAATAATATAATCAAAAAATATTTCTGATAAATTATCAATAATTATTATTATTTTATTTTTTTCTTTTTGTAAAGTTTCTAATATATTAACTAGATTTTTAGATAAACTATTTAGATCATTATAAAAAAAGTTTCTTGGAAGTATTTGCTCAAAAAATTCGCTAGCTTGCCAAATTAAAAATTGTAACATTCTGTAAGGATTTTTATCTTGTCTTACTAAATAAACTAAACAAATATTTTTATCTTTTTGCTTTTGAATAAATTTAGCTAGTAAGGTGTTTTTTTCTCTCTCTTCAGCACTTAAAAGCAAATATCCTCCATTAGGATTATCTAAAAAATAATTTTCTAAGACGTTTAAGGAATCCTTATCTAGAGAAAAGTTTTTTAGGTGATATTGCAGTAATGACCAAATTTCTTGTAGATATTCACTTTGCCAACAACTTTCTAAAGAATTTATTGTATCCATTGAATTATAAATCTGCACTGGTTTAGAATTAAAAAATTAATAAAAATAAACAATTTATAAAAAAACAATTTCTTGTCCACAAAAACTCTTATCACTAAAATATTAATAATACTATGGAAAATACTAAAGAACCTTTATGGATTTACCGTCCAACGATAGATTTACTTATAGGTTGTGGGGCATGGTCATTGCCACTACTTTTACTTGCTAATCCATTTGGAAACTTTGATTTACAAACTTTAGCAATAATTTTTTATGCCTTATCTTTAGTTTGCAACTATCCCCATTATATGGCAACCATTTATCGTGCCTATGGAACAAAAGCAGACTTTACAAAATATCGCTTTTTTACTCTTCATTTAACAGCCCTTTTAATACTATTAGGTATATTTGCTCATACTTCACATAAACTATTAGCTATTATTTTTACTGTTTATCTAACCTGGAGTCCTTGGCATTATATGGGGCAAAATTTTGGCTTATTTATGATGTTTAGCCGTCGTGCTAACTTAAATATAAGCAATTTTGATCGTACAGCAATTTATTTAGCCTTTATAGCTTCATATTTAATGCTTTTCTTTAGTTTTCATACAGGCGACTCACAAGACCCTTATATTTTGTCATTAGGCATTCCCCCTGTTATTGGTAGAAGTGCGCAAATTACTTTTTTAGTAATGTTTTTTCTTACTGCTGGCTATGGACTATTTAATTTACTTCGTCAAGCATCCTTAAAACTAATGATTGCTCCTTTGGTCGTGCTTTCAACAGAATTTTTCTGGTTTGTGCTACCAACAATTCTACAACTAACTAACGCTATTGGCTCTGTTCCACAGGTTCGTTATAGCACTGGTGTTTTAGCTATTATGCACTCGGCTCAATACCTTTGGATTACTAGCTATTATGCTAAAAAAGAAAACCCAACTGCTGATAGCAATTGGAGGCTTTTACCTTATTTATTAACTTTAATTATTGGTGGAATTGTTTTATTTGTACCTGGCCCTTGGCTTGTAAGCTATATTTTTAGCTATGACTTTACTACTAGCTTTTTAATATTTACAGCACTAATTAATATTCATCATTTTTTGCTTGATGGAGCAATTTGGAAGCTACGAGATAGCAAAATTTCTGCTTTGTTGCTTAATAGTCAAGAAAACTTCTCTGCACTTGCTGAAAAAACCTTTTGGTTAGCTAAATTAACCAGTAAAAATTTAGCTGCTAGGAGTTTTAGAATTGTAATTATTGTTTTGCTACTTCTTTTAGCTGGTGTTGACCAAACTAGGTTTTATTTTGCACTTAAAGAAGGAAATTTAACCTTTCTTAGTTATGCAGAAAAACTAAATCCAAATGATGCAACAGTTAAAACAAGACTTGCTCTAGCAAAAGCTAATCCAGACAACATAATAGAAACCATTGAAAACCTTAAATCAGCCCTTAAGTTAAACCCCTATGACCCAGAAATTCAACACCGTTTAGCACAAATGTTGATAGAAAACCAACAATTTGAAGAAGCCTATACACATTATCAAAAAATGCCGTCCTATGTGCCATTAGATGCAAATGCTTTAATTAATTTTGGTATTTTAACAATGCAGCTTAAAAATAACGTGTCAGAAGCAATTTCTTATTGGCAACAAGCCACACGCCTTGCACCAAAAGAACTTAATCCACACATTTATTTAGCCGATACTTATTTCCAACAAAAAGAATACCTTAAAGCAATTCCTCATTATGAATCTTTCTTGCTTTTAGCTTCTGAGCAACCCTTAGAATTAAGACCTAGCCCTAAGCAATTAGTATTAATAGCATTAAAAATCGCTGAATGTTACACCCAGACGCAACTTCCTGAGCGAGCATTAAAATATTGTCAACAAGCAGTAAAATTGCTGAAAATTCTAAGGATTTAACATTAAATAGCTTTGCTTTAATTAAACTTGGGGAAATGTATCTAGCATTTGAAAACCTAGAACAAGCAATTCCAAACTATCAAAAAGCTCTTAAACTTGATGAAATAGTAAAAGACAATAAGTTATCTGCTGTAGATTGGTTTAACTATGCAAATTTGTTAGCTAAAGCAAATGCCTCAGAAATAATGATTATGGCTAGTTTGCTTAAGGCAGAATCTTTATTAAAAGACTCTCCAGGCCCTGAGCTAGACGAAATACTTAAAGCTAAAGAAGTATTTATCAAATCTACAGGTATGGAAACATCTAAAATCGAGCAAGATTTAGATAAGCTTGTTGAAAAAGCTCTTAATTTACAACCTTAAGTAAATTTAGTGCTTAAACAAACTAAGAAAGGCGATATCTAACTTTACCTTTTTTGGGTGGTTCGGTTTCTAACTCTAGATTTTGTAGCTTTAAGCTGGAAACAGCCGTTAAATCTAGCCCTACTTTTTCACCACGTAGCAACTTGGGATAACCTGCTGCTGCAATCATTGCTGCATTATCAGTCGTAAGTATTGGACTAGGATAATAAAGCGCAACTTTCATTTTTTCGGCTAGTTCTTTCATTGATTGGCGCAAAGCACTATTACAAGCTACACCACCAGATAAAATTAAGGTTTTTGGCTGGTAATCTGCAACAGCTTTTCTAAAAGGAACTATTAAGGAGTGAACAGCAGCTTGTTGAAAGCTAGCAACAAGGTTTTTGATTTGCTCAGATGGTTCTTCCCCACTTAAAAGCGGTGTTATAGATTGTTCTTTTGTATATCGTAAAACTGCTGTTTTTAGGCCGCTAAAGCTAAAATCATAACGCCCGTCTTCCATTCTAGGGGGGGTAAAAACTAGCGGAGCCGCTGACGCATCACCTGTACGAGCTAAACGGTCAATAACTGGGCCTCCTGGATAGCCTAAACCTAACAATTTAGCAACCTTATCAAATGCCTCTCCAGCAGCATCATCCCTTGTATGACCAACAAGCTGATATTTTTCTGCTTCAGGCATTAAGTAAATACTAGTATGACCTCCAGAAACTACCAAAGCTAAAGCGGGATACTCAATTGGAGGATTTTCAAATATTACAGAATAAATATGACCTTCTAGGTGATTAACTCCAACCAAAGGTTTATTTAGCACATAGGCCAAGGATTTAGCATAACAAATGCCTACTAGCAAAGCTCCTACAAGTCCAGGCCCATAAGTTACAGCAATACCATCTACATCAGAAAGTTGAATTTCTGCCTTTTCACAAGCTTCTTTTGCAACTGCCATGATTTTAACTAAATGCTCACGGGAAGCTAGTTCTGGCACTACACCGCCAAATGGACGATGTTTTTCAATCTGTGAAGCAATAATGTTAGAACGCAAACGGCAACCATCTTCAATAATTGCCGCTGCGGTTTCATCACAAGAACTTTCTATTCCTAATACTAAACGCATAAATTAAACAATCTTTACACTTAACATTTTATCGCCAATAGCAATATTTTTTACTACTTCCAAACCTTCAGTTACACGACCAAAAACAGCATATTGCATATCTAGGTAAGCAACCGGAGCTAATGTAATATAAAACTGGCAAGAAGCACTATTAGGTTCTGAGGATCTAGCCATTGCTACTACTCCAGCAGCATCATGTTTTAAGTTTGGCTTTACTTCTAAAGGTATGGTTTTACCACTATTTCCAGTACCATTACCTACTGGATCGCCACCTTGAATAACAAAATTAGGAACTACGCGATGAAAAGTTAAACCATCATAAAAACCTTTTTCTGCCAAACCAATAAAATTAGCAGTAGTTATAGGTGCATCAGTTTCATATAAATGAAATTTAATCGTACCTTTGTTAGTTTCAATTACTGCGGTTCTTTCAGCCATAAATCCAAAATCCTCCTAAAAATTAACTATGTAAAATATATTTTTCAATTGCTACAGCTACACCATCTTCATCATTACTTAAGGTGGTGGTAAAGCCTTTATTTTGCAGGCTTTCATCAGCATTTGCCATTATTATAGGCAACCCTGCATATTCCAACATTTCTAAATCATTTTGGTTATCGCCTATTGCCATAACTTCATCTGCATTAATATTAAATGACTCAGCTAAAGTTTTTAGTGCTGCACCCTTAGAGGCTTGAGGGTTTATTACATCCAAAATTGCTAAATCAAGCTTTCGATAAGCTGTTAATACTACTTTAGCTTGTCCGTGTAACTCTCTTGTTAATCTTTCAGCAATTTCATCCATTAAGTCACATCCTCCTACATAAAAAATTTGTATAGGTGGATGTGTAATATAATGATAGAGATCCCTGACTTGATGGGTGTATTGATGAAACATTGACATATAGGCGCGAAGGCGCACATTATCTTCAGAGATATGATCAAAACTAACAGTCCTTCGCTTTGTGGATTATCACAACATAAAGTATCTGCCTTGTGTTCACGTCCAACTAGAATAAGCTCCCGAGCTAGATCTTTATCTAGCGGATGATAATCAAAAATATGTAAAGTTTGAGTATCTTTAGTCAATGCCCCATTATGAGTAATTAAAGGTAGTTGTAAGTTTAGATCTTGGGCAACAGGCCGAGCAGCATGAAAACGTCTTCCTGTAACTAAAACAACTTTTATCCCAGCAAATACAGCCCTTTGGATAGTTGCTTTGGTGTGGTCAGAGAGTTTATTTTGCGAATTAAGCAAAGTGCCATCAATGTCTAAAGCAAGTAGTTTAATTTGCATAGCGGTTAATCTAACATTGCTTGTCCTTAAGGGTAAAGGCAAGCTTGCTTATCTAGTATTTCAAGGATAAAATCGTGCTTTTCTTTATTTTATGTTAGGAGGAGACATGCCTGTTACACACCTTAGTTGCTTTCAATGCAAAGAACAATATGAAAAACAAAAGGTTCATCAACTTTGTAAAAGCTGCGCTAAACCCTTAAAAGTAAATTATGACTTAAAAAAAATAGGACAAAATTTCACTCCAAGTAAGTTACTTGGTCGTCCTGCTAATTTGTGGCGTTACCAAGAAGTTCTACCTGTAGAAAATTCAGCAAATATTATTTGTTTAGGCGAAGGTTTTACACCTCTTTTTCATGCTACAAAGCTAGGAAAAAAACGTGATATGCCCAAGCTTTATATTAAAGAAGAGGGATTAAACCCTACAGCATCGTTTAAGGCTCGTGGTATGGCTTTGGCTGTATCAATGGCTAAAGAATTAGGCTTAACTAAACTAGCTGTTCCAACAGCAGGCAATGCTGGTGGAGCTTTAGCGGCTTATGCAGCAAAAGCAGGGCTAGAAGCCTATCTTTTTATGCCAAAAGATGTACCAATAGTTAATCGTTTAGAAGCTGAATATTGTGGGGCTAAAGTAATCTTAATTGATGGATTAATTACAGATTGCGCCAAAGCCCTACTAGAACGTAAAGATCAAGAAGGTTGGTTTGATGTTTCTACCTTAAAAGAGCCTTACCGTATTGAAGGTAAAAAAACTATGGGCTATGAATTAGCAGAACAACTTAATTGGCAACTGCCTGATGCAATTGTCTATCCTACTGGTGGCGGAACTGGGCTAATTGGTATGTGGAAAGCCTTTGATGAAATGGAGCAATTAGGCTGGATTACTAGCAGACGACCCAAAATGATCTCAGTTCAAGCAAGCGGTTGTGCGCCAATGGTAGAAGTTTTTAATACTGGTAATACCGGTGTAGAAATTAAAAATGCTCATACTCTTGCTGCTGGTTTACGTGTTCCCCGTGCTATAGGCGATTTCATTATGCTAGATATTCTTAAGAGCAGCAAAGGAACTGCACTTTCTGTTTCTGACCAAGAACTTATTGCAGGAGCAAAAGAAATTGGTCATTCAGAAGGAGTTTTTGCATCTCCTGAAGGCGGAGCAACTCTAGCAGCATTAGATAAATTGCTAGCTAACGGCATAATTCAACCAAATGAAACTGTAGTGCTATTTAACACTGGTAGCGGAATAAAATATTTAGAAGCTTTTCAATAACAAATGTCAAATTCCAGTAGTACAAAATTAGATTTTTTTAATGAATTACTAAAATATCAAAAGTTTTTTCCTATTTTTATCATAGGAATAGCTTTTCCACTTTTTTTTTATAAGCTAGGTGCAGTAGGTTTTTTAGGCCCGGATGAACCCCGCTATGCTCAAGTAGCAAGAGAAATGTTTGAACGTAGCGATTTTATTACTCCTACTTTACTGGGAGAAACTTGGTTTGAAAAACCTGCTCTACTTTATTGGTTTATGATTGTCTGTTATCAGATTTTTGATCCTAGCGAGTTTGCAGCACGTCTTCCTAACGCTATTTTTGCTACTGCTAATTCATTAATTATTTATCATATAGCTAAAAAAGCCGCAGGCAGCATTTATGGATTATTTAGCGGGCTTGTTTTAGCTAGCTCTCTACTTTACTTTGGTCTAGCTCGTGCTGCTTCTTTTGATATGCCTTTAACCTTTAGCTTTACTCTTGCTATAGCTTCGTTTTATTTGGCTGACACATCAGAAAATAAACGTCAGCAATTTCTCTATCTTATAGCTTTTTACTCTGCTTTGGGAATTTCTGTACTGGCTAAAGGTCTTGTAGGCTTTGTTTTAATTAGTGCAATTATAGGTATTTATATAATTTTAACTGGTCAATTAACTTCACTGCTAAAGTTTCGCCCTTTTTTAGGCTTAGTATTTTTTCTTTTAGTTGCTAGTATTTGGTATCTACCCGTAATCCTAAAACATGGACAATCATTTATTGATGTATTTTTTGTCCAACATCATTTTCAACGTTTTACTTCTAATAAATATCGTCATCCTGGGCCAATTTACTTCTTTATATTAATTATTTTAGCTGGAGTATTTCCTTGGACTATTTTTTTATTAAAAGGTGTTGTAAGGCTTGTTAAACTTCGTCCTAGTGGATTTAGCTGGTTTAATTTTGAGCATAAACAAGATCGATTATTACTTTTAGCCATACTTTGGCTTGCTATTCCTTTAACTTTCTTTTCTCTTTCATCTTCTAAGCTGCCTGGCTATATCTTGCCAGTATTTCCCGCCCTAGGATTATTAATTGGCTATGAAGTAGAAAAAACCTTTTCTCAAGCTAAACAATTGCGCTACCCAATAATAATAACTAGTTTATTGTTATTAATTGTTGGTCTGGCTGCACCTTATTTTGCTGGAAAAGAGCTAGCAGCAAGTCAAACTAGCAAAATTTTACTAGCAGTAACACCTATTTTAGCCGCTTTAGGACTACTATCTCTCTTTTGGCTAAGAAATTATTGGACAGTTTTATTTTCTTTATTTGCTATAAATCCAATTTTTGCAATAATTATTACCACAACGCTTTTTTCACCTTTAGAAAATAAAGATTCTCTATCTTCACTTTCAAAAATTGCCTTAAGTAATTTTAAGGCTGATGAAAAAATTATTTTCTTTAATTACCTTCAATATAGCCCATTATTTTATACAAATGGGCGTGTAATTAAAGGCTCAGGTGAACATACACAAGAAGCATTAGTGCTAGAAACTAGCGATCAACTAGCCCAACTTCTACCAAAAAACACTAGCTTACTTTGTTTAACTAAAGAAAAATATCTTAATAAAATAACTAGTGATGGTCGCTTTAAATTTTCATTTATTGCTAATCAACGCGATATTCAACTTTTAAGGGTTTCGTTAAAGTAAATTATGGAAAATAAAGAATCAAAACATTTTGTAGAGTCTTTTCTACGGGTAAGATACGCTGAAACTGATTCTATGGGAATTGTCTATCATGCTAACTACTTAATCTGGATGGAAGTAGGCCGTACAGATTATTTTAGATCACTTGGGCTAAGTTACCGAGACTTAGAAAAAAAATACCAGCTTTTTACCCCATTAATAGATATTAATTGTCGTTATCTTTCCTCTGCTGTTTATGATGATGAAATTTTAATTCGTACTTACCTTAAGCAACTTAACAGAAGATTAATTAAGTTTGGCTATGAAATTTACCGTGTAAATCCTAATGTTAAATTAGCTACAGGAGAAAGCACACATTTAGTAGTTGATGCTCAGCGTAAGCGAGCAACTTTTCCTGAAGAAGTATTAAATGCCTTTCAAAACTGTATTTACGCCGGCAAAGATGAGCCTGTAAATATTGACAGTCAAATTAGCTAACACTATACTGCGAGCAAACAAATAACTTAACAGGAGGAACGCGGCGTGCCGCGACAAATACAAGGTTCACTAAGTGCTGCTGGATTTAAGTTTGCTTTAGTTGCTAGTCGTTGGAACGATCTAGTAGTAAATAGATTAACTGGTGGAGCAGTTGATATTTTAGAACGTCTAGGTGCGCAAAGTGATGATATAACTATTTGCCGTGTTCCAGGTTCATTTGAAATCCCCTTAATAGTAAAAAAACTAGCTGATGCTGGTAAATGGGATGCTATTATTTGTTTAGGTGCTGTAATTAGAGGTGAAACTCCACATTTTGACTATATCGCGGCAGAAGTAACAAAGGGTATTGCACAAATTGCATTAAACAGTAATATTCCTATAACTTATGGAATTATTACTGCTGATTCAGTAGAACAAGCTATTGATCGCGCCGGGATGAAAGTTGGTAATAAAGGTGCTGAAGCGGCTATGTCTGCGGTAGAAATGGTTAATTTGTGCCAACAAATTCAACTTAGTATCAAAAACTAATTTTACTTAGTTTTTAGTTCTATAGGTATAAAACTATGGGTGCTCGTCGTAAGGCTAGAGAGTGTGCCTTACAAATGCTCTTTCAATATGATATCGCACGTCCCAAAATAGAGGATCTAATCAAAACTTATTGGGAAGAAATATGTGAAATATCAAAATCAGAAGTTAGTTCAGAAATCACTGAATTTGCCACTGAACTAGTTATAGGTACTATTGCACACTTTGAGCAAATAGATAATTGCATTAGTAATCGTGCAGCTAATTGGCGAATTTCTAGAATGGCAATAGTAGACCGTAACTTGCTTAGAATGGCTGTCTATGAATTCCTCTATCAACCTAATACCCCTAAAACAGTAATTATCAATGAAGCCCTAGAGATAGCACGCCGCTTTAGCACTTATGAAGCTACTCAGTTTATTAATGGGATTTTAGATGCTGTTAAGCGGGATTTAGAAAATGGAAACGGTCAAGCAGCCTCAGCAAAAGGTGCGCCTTCTGGTTCTAGCTCCTAAACAATTTGTTATTTTTAATTAAAAAATCTATTTATGCTGCTTTGTCAGCACTTACCTAAATCTTTGTAATAATAGAAAATTATGCCAAGAATACCGTGGATTGAAGAAGAAAAGGCCGAAGGCTTGCTAGCGGAAATCTATGCTGAAGCTCGTAGTAGAGCAACTATTCCTGGTAAAGTTCCTGATATTGTTTTAACTATGAGTTGGCAGCCAAATTTTCTTAAATCCATACTAGATGCTGCTAGACTTAGCTTTTCAGATGCAGCATTAAGCCGCGCCCAACACGAAATGATTGCTTCTTATGTATCAGCCCTTAATCGCTGTCATTACTGATTAAGTAGTCATACTACATTCTTGCAGTTGCAAGGAGAAGAATACACGGCTGTTGCTAATGCTTTACGAGAAGGAAATTTAGATAAAGTCCCTATTTCTGATGCTGAACGTCTTTTACTTAGATTTGTTGAAACATTGACTAAACATATCTATAAAATTACTAACGAACAAGTAGAAGAATTACGTAATATTGGTTGGTCAAATCCTCAAATAGCTGAAGCGGTTTATATTGGCGCACTTTTAACTTTTTTGTAAGAGTTGCAGACGCTTTTGATATTCATCCTCCACTAGATTTTGATCCAAATGGAATCCCACCTGTAATAGATAAAGCTTAATTTTATTTATGCCTCCAAACGGGTTTGCGCTTTTCCATAAAAGCTTTTAACCCTTCGTGTGGATCAGCTAAGCTCATTAGTTGCATCAAATATTGCTCTTCTACTTTTGACAAAACTTCTTCAAAATTTGGAAAAAATCCTGTAAAAATTGCACGACGTGTTACTTCTAAAACCGATGCACTATTATCACGAAAAGACGATATGACTTCTAAAGTACGTTCTTCTAATTGTTCTTCGCTGACAACAAAATTTACAAGTCCCATATTTTGCGCATCAAAAGCATCTATTGGCTCACCCGTTAAGATCATTTCTGTTGCTTTTTTTAATCCTATTATTCTAGGTAAAATCACGGCTGCCATAGGAGGGAAAACACCTAATCGAATTTCAGGTTGTCCAAATTTTGCTTTTTCTGAAGCAATAACCACATCACAAAAAGCTACTAATTCACATCCTCCACCTAGAGCAGGCCCATTAACTACTGCAATTGTTGGTTTAGAATAATTATGTAAAGCTCGGAAAATATTATGAAAATTTTCTAGCATTTGATAGGCCATATCTTGGCGATGCTCTTCAATTGAAACACCAGCAGAAAAAGCCTTTGAAGTAGGTGTAGCAGCAAAAACAACTGCACAAACATAAGTAATTTTTGTTAATCGACTAAGAGCATGATTAACTTCTTTTATCATTTCAATAGAAAAGATATTTAATGGAGGCTTATTAAAAATAATGTAAGCTACTCGATCTGCCACTACTACTTGAATTGTCTCATAAACAGATTGCCCAAAGTCAGACCCAATGTAATCCGACGACATGTTAAACTCCCTCAATTAACACTTACTTTTGCTATTTTATTTCTACACTAATTTTTATACTTAACTAATTTTTATATATCATACTAAAAATGTAACCATTAATTTACTAGGAAACTTTGTTAGATATCCATCTAAACTTGCCTAGAAAAACATTTTTTTAGGAATGTAGACAAAACGCCTACACTCCTAAAAATAAAGCTTAGTTACATACACCTATTTTCTTTACTTAATACAGCGTAATCTAAGTAATCCTTAATTCTTAATTCTTAATTCTTAATTCTTAATTCTTAATTCTTAATTCTTAATTCTTAATTCTTAAGCCCCAACGGGGCGACACATTTGTAGCGTAGGGTTTTAACCCTACGTATGATAATAAAATATTCACAGAGTCACGAATGTGACGACATAATTAAAATACTGCGCTAATTAGGTTTATTATGTCGTCGCTACGCGACTCTAATTATGTATAATCACTAGGCTTAGGTCTTACGACCTAGGCTACAATTATTTCGTCCTTTCAGGACTCAAGAAATTAAAAATTTACTAGATCTTTTATATTACACTATATTTAATTGCTAAGGCTTTTTCTTAGAGTTTGCTCAATTTTATTTGCTATTTCTTGAGCGCGTTCTAGCAAACTTGACACTTTATTTTGATTTTCTGTAACAAATTCATTGTCAGTTATTGAGCTTAAATTAACTAATACATTGTAGTAAGCACTGCGTATTGCTACTACTGCTAGCTGTGCGCCAACAGCTAAATCTGTTAAAACATTAGGGTTGCCAATCTCAGATAAGTCATCTAATAGCTCTAGTACAGCAAAGGATTGCTCAACTGTACGAACAGGCACAGAAACCGCGTGCTTGGTGGCTTCTTGTATAGCAGTTTCTCTAGCTAATTGTTCTGCCTGGCTATCTTTAGGTAATTTCATTGCTTTTAATACACCATTAAAGCTCTCAGCATTATCAGTAATAGTTTGTCTTAAAACTGCTCGGAGTTCATCTAATTGAGTAAGAAGTTCTTTTACTTGCCATTCAACAGAAGCAAATTTTTTCTTTCCAACCGTTAAATTTCCCATCATTTGACCAAGAGCCGCTGCTAACATACCACAATGAGCCGCAACGCTTCCGCCACCTGGAGCAGCAGTTCCGGCAGCAACTAAATCTGGAAATGTGCCTATTGTGTTAGATAAACTTTCGTTGTCTTCACCTTGTCCTGAATCAATTCTTTCTTGTTTAGCTAAAGCAGCTTGAAGACGATTTTCTAAAATTTGTTCTGGGCTAAAGTTTTCTAGCTGTAAATAAAAGTCTGAACAAGCATTTAGCGCGGCTTGTGGTACTAGTCCGACAATTTCACTACCTAAAATATTTACTCCATATCGTTCAGCTTCTCGTTTTACCATTTCAAAAGCTCTAAAAAGTGGTGTCCCTTCAAAATTCACCATATTCATAGAAACTTGAACAATTCCACGGTCTTTAAGCTCAAAACCTAGGGCTTTAACATAGCGAAGCCCTCCACCTGCAAAACGTATAACTTTAGCAATTTTCTTAGCTACATCAATATCACTGGTTGCTAGATTGATGTTATAAGCAACTAGCGGAGGTCTTGCGCCTACCACAACAGCACCCGCAGTAGGATGAATTTTAGCTTCGCCAAAATCTGGTTTACGACTGGCGTTTGTTTCTATTTCTTTGCTTAAAAGCTCAAATTCTCCCTTACGTATATCAGCTAAATTAACTCTATCTGGTCTAGTAGCAGCCGACTCATAAAGATAGACAGGAATTTTATTTTCTGCTGCAATCCTTCGCCCAGCTTCACGCGCTAGACGAACGCAATCTTCCATAGAAACATTTGAAATAGGGACAAATGGAATAACATCTGTAGCCCCTAAGCGTGGATGTTCGCCTTGATGATAGTTAAGGTTAATTAGTTCAGCAGCCTTTCCACTAGCTCTTACAGCAGCCTCAACGCAAGCTTCAGGCTCACCAACAAAAGTCACTACTGAACGATTATGGCTAGCATCCATTTCTTGATCTAGTAAAACTACTCCTGGTACAGACTTAATAGTTGCAACTATTTGATCAAGAACTTCCTTTCTACGACCTTCACTAAAATTTGGGATACATTCAACAATTTTTTCCATTTATCTACTACTCCTATAAACAATATTTCCTCGCTTAATAACTGTATTTACAAGGTTTGTGCCAAAAAAGTATGGGATTTGCCGATAATCTTGGCAGTCAAATATTACTAAATCAGCTTGTTTACCTAGTTCTAAAGATCCAATTTTATCGCCTCGTCCAAGGCTATAAGCAGCATTAATGGTGCAAGCCGTCAATGCTTCAGCAGGTGTAAGCCTCATTTGAGTACAAGCTAAACTCATTATCATTGATAAACTAGGTGTTGGTGAGCTACCAGGGTTAAAGTCTGTTGCAATTACTATTGCAAGTCCGCTGTCAATCATTTTTCTAGCTGGAGGATACTGCTTTAAGCCTAAATGAAAAACCGACCCTGGCAACAAAACAGCCATAACTCCTGCTTGTTTTAGTGCATCAATAGACTCTTCATCAATATGCTCTAAATGATCGGCTGTTATAGCGTTTAATTCTGCTGCTAGCTTTGCTCCACCTGAAAGTGTTAATTGATCGGCGTGTAAGCGTAATTTTAAGCCATACTCTTTAGCTGTATTTAATATTTTTCTAGCTTCATCAACGGAAAAAACATGGCTTTCACAAAAAATATCACAATATTCAGCTAAATTTTCTTTTGCAACTGCTGGGATCATTTTTTCAGTTAACAAATTTATATAGCTATCTCGATTATTGCGAAATTCATCAGGGATTTCATGCGCTCCTAAAAATGTAGGGACTAGTTCAATATTATTTTCAGATGTTAGCTCTTTAATTACTTCTAAACTTTTTATTTCATCTTCTAGCGATAAACCATAGCCGCTTTTTGCTTCTGCCGTAGTTGTACCATGTTGTAAAAGTAAATTTATATGGCTGCGTGATTCTGCTAATAAATCTTTGCAACTAGCACCACGAGTACGACGAACGCTTGAACGTATTCCACCACCAGCTAAAGCTATTTCTTGGTAAGTTTTACCTAAAATCCTGAGTTCATATTCATTTTCCCGACTACCAGCAAAAACTGGGTGTGTATGTGCATCTACAAACCCAGGTGTTACTATTTTTTCTCTAGCATCTATAAATTGACAATCTGTAAATTGTGGTAGGCTTTGAGCTTCTCCAACCCAGTTAATTAACCCATTTTCACAAACTATTGCACCATTCTCTATTATCGAAAGTTCACTTAAGTTATTTTTTGTACGTGGCTCAGATGATCCAGCTAATGTTACTAGCTGTTTAATGTTAGTTATTACCAATTTTTCCATAATTTTAGTAAGCTACACAGAGCTTAAATTTTGGTCAAGCTAAAGTAGGAGAAAATATTAAAGCTTACCAATATAAAATATATTAATGACCCTAACCTTAACTTTATACTTTGATAGTTTTTATGAAAATTGGTATTTATAATCTTTTTCTTAATACTTTAGGTGGTGCAGAGAAAAGATCCCTTGTTACAGCAACACATTTAAGTGATTTTCACAATGTGTATCTTTTAGTACCTTACTCAATTAATAAAGAGTACCTAGAAAAATACTTTAATGTTGATCTTAGCCGTATTCAAATAATTGTTCTAAAACAAGGGCGATTTTCTTGGTTAAAACAAAAATATGCTTATGAAAAAGACTATTTTTGTCAGATTAAAGCACTTGAATTGGATATATTTATCAATAACTCATTTATGAGTGGACTTTCTTGTCCCTCAAAGCGAGGAATCTATTTTTGTATGTTTCCTCATAAAATTCCAAGAAGTCCATTAGAAGGGATCTCACTTAAAGAAAAAATAGACACATCCCTCATTTGGATAAAAAATAGGATAATGAACCGAAGCATAGCAACACTAGATTCTTATGATTTTATTGCAGCAAATTCACAATTTACTCAAGAATGGATTATGAAATGGTGGAATCGTCCGTCAGAACTTATTTATTCTAGCTGCGACCCTATGATGGAGATACTCAACTTTTCTGATAAGAGGTCAATAATTCTAAATGTAGGTCGTTTTACATCAGATAAAAAATTCATTCACCATAAACGCCAAGATATATTAGTTAAAGCATTTAAGAAATTAAATAAGGCAATTAAGGATGGGTGGGAACTGCATTTAGCTGGTGGAATAACAAAGGATAAGAATGATGATAAATTTATCTCTCAGCTTATTGATTCTGCAAAAGGCTATCCTATCTTTTTCCATTTTGGTATTAATTTTGAAGAGTTACACAAGCTATATAAAAAAGCCTCTATTTACTGGCATGCAACTGGTTATGGAGTATCTTCTGAACAATATCCAAATCTACAAGAACATTTTGGAATCACAACTGTAGAAGCTATGTCAGCTGGAGCAGTACCTGTAGTTATTAATTCAGGTGGACAGAAAAATACTGTGCATCAGAAAAAAAATGGTTTTTTATGGGATAGTTTGGAAGAAATGCTCAATTACACCAATATACTTATTAATGATAAGCAACTTTTACAAAAATTAAGCTATCAAGCCTTTCTTGATAGTAAAAACTTCAGTCGTAAAGCATTTAATCAAAGAATGAATAATTTAATTGGGCGTTTAGCAAATTAAACCTTCATTGCATATAAAAACGCTGGGTTTTATACACTTTAGCAAAAAATAATTTTTAGTGACAAAGTGGTCTTTGTGGAATATCTAAATTTCTAGGTGATTTCCAGGGAAGTAGATTCATTCCTGATTTATTGTAAGCTGGGGCCCAGTTATACATTTCACCAGGAGAACTACTTAAAATAGATCCCATCATACGAATATTAGCTTGCTGCATTAAGTCCTTACCGCCCATTGTAATACGTGGGTTAGCTTGTGGGTCTAGTGCAATTTCATCTACTATTAGTGTAGATTTAGCATCAGCAGCTTGGGCTTGTGAGCCTTTACGGTCTAGGATGTAGCTAACAAAAGCTAAACACATTTCATCTGTAGTCTGTTCACCCCAAGTAACCGTTTTAGGAGGATTATTTGGATTAAATGGATTAGCTGTAGAATTATCATAAAAGGCTGTTAGCTTAATTTTGCTACCACCAGGTAATACTAGGGGTTCTTGATAAGTATATGTACCTTGCCATTCGAAATCCCAAGCAGGAATGTTAACCATACAAGCAGGCTTTTTGCTACCTGGTAAAGTAACTTCTAGCTTCATTTGTTTTCCAAGTAAGTGCATATGTGGGCTAACACCTAACACTTTAATATTGGTGTTGGCTGGAATTGTATATTGTCCAATAACTTTATGTTTTTTTGCTCCAGGAGGAATAGCAAACCCAAGGTTAAAAATTGGGAAACTACGTAATTCACTTTCTAGTGGTGTATCTGAAAAATGTAGCCCAATACGAGTTTGATCAAGTGTTGTTTTACCATTTGGATGATAATGAACTTGCATCACTACACGTGAGCCTTTAGGGATTTTTATCCCAACACCTTCAGGAGAAAAACGAGGTAAATTTCCAGGAGCCCAACCGCCTAGACCGCCTGTAGGAGTAAAGCCTGGGCCACCAAAAGAAGTATAGCCTGGGCCAGGATCCGCCTCATCTAACTTAAGAGATACGCCTTTACCATCAATAAAAAGTAGTACATGATGAACTACTTCTGCTGCATCTGGTAGGACTTCTACGGCAGTAACATATTTATCTTCTTCAAAAACATGTGGCATAACAAAGCAGCGATAAACATCATCACCATTAGCGGCTAGCTCATAAGGTTCGCTAGATTTTAATGCTAGTTGTGGTTCGCCTAGTCCCCAACTACTACTAAATTTTACTGGAGGTGGTAGGTCTTCTGCATTACCTTCAGGCGCACCAGCATCGGCCCATTTACTAATGGTTTCTATTTGAGCAGGCGTTAAAATACGCTCATCATTAAAGCTTCCGCAACCCTCTGCTGCTTTCCAAGGAGGCATCATACGAGATTGAACAGCGGTTTTGATTGCTTCTGCAAAAGGCTTAGTTTCTGAATAAGTCATTAATGAAAAAGGTGCAATATAGCCTGGATGGTGACAAGTTTGACAATTTTGCTGTAAAATTCTGACTACTTCTTTATTAAAAGTTGGGGCATCAGCAGCAGATCCTTTGGTTGGTTTAGTTATACTTGGTGCTAAAACTAACAAACCGCAGGCAAATAAAAAGACCAATAGTAAAAATTTTTTCATGCTTTCCTCCAACGGAAATGCAATTAATAGCATTGAGTGATAGATAGTTATTTAAGGATTATTTTATTTTGCTAAAGGTTCTTGCCATTATACAGAAAAATACTTTTCTACAGCAATTATATTATTGTTAAAATGCAATAATGTAAGCTTAAAACGCGAAAATACTTAGTTAGAATACTGTTTAGTAATATTCATTACCAGTATATTTTGTTTTATTTAGGGTTTATTTAGGATCTTAATATTATCTAAAGAAAGTAAGTTTTTTATATTCTATTTAGGATCTCTTAAATAGTTAAATTTGTTTATTAACTATTAATAGTTATTTCTTCTATATAATAAAGATAATTAAATTTTTGTAATGCTTGCCTACCATAGCCAGGAAAAAATTGCTAGATTATTTAGGACATCTGATCATTAATAATGAGCATCAAAAATTTTAAGCCAAAAAAAGCTCTCAACATTAAAATCTTAAACAACATTCTTCTGAGGTTTAATTAAATGTCAGCTAAAGTATTTTTCCCTATACAAAACATATTAAAAAATAACTGGAAAAAAGTTGTTTTAGGCAGTGTTTTATTTGCAAATTCTTTTATTCCTCTATATGCACAAAATACTAATCAAACCCCTATAGATATTAAATCTAATGAGCCTCCAACAACAACCATATTAAAAAGCACTAATAAAGTTGCCAAAGAAAAAACAACAGAAGAATATTTATTAGATAAATTAGTTGAAGCTCAAAAGATACTAGCTAAGGATTGCTCTTTAGATGAAGAAACTGTTGGAATTTCAATGCTAGAAAAACGCAGCGGCGAAATCTACTTTATTAAAACCTTAAAAACTAATTTTATTACTCGCGGCTATCAAGAAAACTTCGCCTTATCAGAAGGATCGCAAATTACCTTACGAATAGACCATCCTAACTTTATTAATACTAAAGTAAGCATAGAAACTAGCAGTGGTATAGGGCAGTTTGTTCCCTTAATGGTTAAATACCCAATAGTTAGAAAAGGTATGTTTAAGGAAATGGGCTATTATGTTCCGGCCCATTATAGTTTGCAAACTTATAATTTTGCTCCATTAGGTGATCAGTATATTGAAAAAGTTTTGACTAATGCTAATAAATCTCTTAAACGCAATAATTTAGATGTACCTGAGAAAGTTTTTAATTTAGCAAAACTGCTTTGTATTGTAGAACATATTGACCATAGCCGTTACCACAATGAAAGCAAAACAGCTTTATTTAATGAAGTAAGAACACTTTACGCACTTAATCGTGGAAATACCTATCGTTATGCTGTTAGCAGTGCTGGTGCTGGTGGAATGGTGCAAATGATTTTTAGCACTTATAGAGAAATGAAAAACTCTTTTCCACAAGTAGATTGGATAAGTGATTTTGAGCAAGCAATGATGACACATGAAAATGCTGCTAAAGCAATGTTACTTTATCTAAATCGTTACTATCAATTTTTCTCTGGTAATGATGTTGTTGCTAGTGCTTGGGAAAACAGTATTGCAACAGAAGAAGAAATAATGGCAGCCGGTTATAATTCTAACCCTGTAAAAGTACCTCGCACATTATCACAAGGCGAATATTGGAAACGTTCACTTCCACAAGAAACACAAATTTATTTATCTATTCTTCGTTCATTAGATAGCTCTGTTACAGTAGAACCACCATCAGACTACCGCGCACCTGAAACAGTAACAAGGGCTGCTTATCGTCCACGTGCTAAATCCCAACAAATTCGCAATGTTAGACTAAAATCTCGTTATAAAACTTCTTCCCGCTATAGCACTAGTCGCAAAGCTGTAATCCGTAAAACGGTTAAAGTAGCACCTACTAAGCAACAAAGTTACAAAACTAGTAACAAAAGCAGAGTAAATGCTAGTAGTAAAGCTAAAGCACAGCCAAAAGCAAAAAATCGTACTTCGCGCCATCGTTAAAACTAGTAAAAAAATATCCAGCTAATATGGTCTACATTAGCTGGATATTTTAATTATACTAATGTCTCATAGTTAAGAAATTTCACGTTAAGTAAAATGTCTCAGCTATAATCTACTAAATCACTAAACTAATCCCCAATCTTTTTTTAAGCATTCAAGTAATTCTGCTTCTGCTTCAGAAAGTTCATCACTTCCAATTACTAATTCAACCCCATCAGCTATTTCTTTTAATTTTTTTGATGGTAAATATTCGGCAAAAATAGCGATAGATTCTTTTAAGAGTTCTACATTAACATCTTTTTGCATATCATTAATACAACCAACTACTAAACTTTCAAGGTCTGTATCTGAACCTAAGCCTTCAATCATTCCTTTAAGATAGCCCGCTATATGTTCTATTTCTGTTTGGGAAAGGTCTCCATCTGATGCAGCAAAAAACGATAATAAATGGCACATTCTATATTCTAAGCTATAATCTCCAAGGGCATTCAACATCTTTTTTATATCTTTATTCATAAGATCTCCTTAAATTTTAGGCTTGAGTCTTTTCATAATAATAAATATCACGATAAAAATTATTTATTTAGAAAAACTCTATAAAAGGTAGAAAAAGCTGTTAAAGCGTTATTTTTATCGCTAAATAGTTTTAGAACATATCAAAAAAATAATCCCAATAAAATTGTGGAACTACTTCTTCAGCACGACCTAAAACGCTAACATCAAAAAATTTAGATAACACTGTAGGTTGAGGATTTATTTCTATTAAAAAATTACATTTGCGACGTGCTAAATTAATCAATTGGCTAGCATAAGTAATTTGACCAGAAACACCAATAGAAATAAATGTATCACTTTGTTCAATCGCCATTACAGCTTCACGATGGATTGCTCGTGTAATAGGTTCATCATTAAATACAACATTAGGACGTAAAAACCCTTGGCAGATTTCGCAATATTCTGGCATAGGTAGTTGTCTAAAAGGTACTAAATCATAGATCGTTTGACAAAAGTGACAACGCAACTGCCAAATAGTTCCTTGTAACTGAATAATAGATTCATTTCCCATCAAATTATGTAAGCCATCAAAATTTAATGTTAAGAGAAAAAATTTTAGTGGATAAGTAAAACGTCTTTGCTCCCAACCATGCAAAGTTTGATGGGTAATGCTTGGTCGCGCTCTATAAATACGATTGCGTAAGTCATCATAAAAAGCTTTTACTATTTCTGGGTAATCTTGCCAGGCTGTAGTAGAGCTAAGATATTCACAAGGATAATTATTAAAATGCTGCAAGCGTCCGCTACCTTGGAAAGTTGGGACACCACTAGCTAGGGAAATTCCTGCACCAGTAAGTACACATAATGACCTACTTTGCCCAAATTTTAAGAGTAAATCTTCTGGCAATTGAGGCGAAACCATAACTATCTTCTAGTTTGACTCTTACTTAACGCTTTTTGAGAAACATGTATGTTTATTTCTTGTTTCTGTAAAAACTGTTGAAATATTTGGTAAAAAGCTTCTCGATCAGTTGAAGAGATAAACGCTGTAGCATCAGCCGTTGCTAAAGGGTAAGGATAGCCTACACCAACCACTACTTCAGCACGTACTAAATTTATTACATAATCAAGCAAGCCTTTTTCATATACCCAAACCGGAATATCTAAACGAGCAGGCAAATTCTGATTAGTTTTTAAGTAAACAAATCCAACCCCTCTTTTATGTTTACCAAATTGGTCTAGTAGCCCTGCACGCGCACAAGTAAAAAAAATACTGCGATCTCCCCAAGCTAAATTGCGAAATAAATATGCGTCATGTAGCGGGCTACGCTGAATATCTAAAGCAAAAAAATACTTAAACATTACCGTGATATCACAAGCAAGCGTAGTGTCTACATAACCAACAATAGGAACATTAGTAGCTTCTGAAACATCCAAAAGCCTAATTAAAGGCTCAATAAACAATTTTCTTTGGTCTTCATGCCAACGTTCAGCAAAAGAAATTACAATTGAGCTATCAAGAAAAACAAGTGGAGGAGTTTTGCCTGTATCATTATTTTGAGCATAGCTTTCCATATAATTAGTTAAAACTTCTACTTCTAGTTGAAAGCGTCGCAAGTTTACCATTTGATCAGAAACTTGTAGCTCTGCACCCTTTCCCATCAATAGATCATTAGGTGAAAGTACCTCTACACGAGTGTTTTTAGTATATTGTCCATTAGGTGTGTGTGGATTTTCAAACCAAGCAACTTGTATTGCTGCAACAGGCAAGGACAAATCTTTGGACGGCATTATTTGCGAACCATCTGCGGCAAAAGTTGGATGCCCAAGTAAAATTTTATATGCCCAAGTACGCGCTTCTTCGTGATTTGACCATTGTTCATTAAATTTAACTACTAGATTTTTACTAGTCTGAAATTCTGCTAATGGAATTGCCCCAGGTGCAGAAAAGTCAGATAAATTTGCAAGAATTTCCTCATAATTTAACTTTGAAAATTCACAAATTTTTTCATCATAAAACAAACTACTACTATTTAATTGTTGATCAAAGCTTGTAAATTCCTGGGCTTTAGAATTTAAGGCATTAGCAATTTTATTTCTTAAAGACATAAATTTATATATGAGCTTTTTTTGTTAATTGAATAATATTATCCGTAGAGCCTTCAAATGAATCATCATGAGTAACAATAAAAAGTTGCTCAAATTCTTTTATTCGGCCAATTTGTTGAGCTAAATTCCGACGACGTTCTTCATCCATATTTGTAGTCGGTTCATCAAAAAATGCAAAGCGTAAATCTGAAAATTCTTTTAGAAGTGCTAAACGAACAGAGATTGCTGCTGTCATTTGCTCACCACCGGAAAGGTTATGAAATGGGCGGTCGCGGCCTTCTTCCTCCATAATAATTTCATAATCTAGCCCCCAGCGTAGACTAATCATAGAATTACCAGAAATTTCTCTATAAAGTAAATTTGCTTCTAGCGAAACTGTATAAAGATAAGCCTCTGTAATATATGGCCCAGCCTTACGCAAACAATCACGAATAAAATCAGCCAAGTCATGTAATTCACTAAGACGATCTCTTTCAGCAATTTTGTTTGTTTGTTCACGTTTTACTACTTTTAATCTTTCTAATTGATTAAATAAGTTTTGTTTTTGCGTTTCTGTATGCTTTGATTCGCTTTCTAGCTGAGCAACTTCATGAATTAATTTGTTAATTAGGTTGCGCTTTTCACTATGTTCTTCATATGAGTATTTAGGGCTTATATTTATTAACTCTGTCTCTTTAATTTCTAATTCTGTTTTAAGATTAGAACTACTTGAGATTATCTTTTCTAAATCTTGTTCTAATTTTGGCAGTAAGCTAGCCGTAGATTGATTAGCTAAAAAAGTTTGATAATCGCTTTGACAATCAGCTAATAGAAGATTTACTTCAGCTAGTTCTTTATCTAAAGCAGAAAAACTTTCCAGTTGATTTCTTAGATTAGCAGTTTCATCAATTAATCGTTTATAGTTTTGTTCTTGCAAACTTAGTTGCTGTTTAAGCATTGTTTCGCGCAAAATTTGACGCTTTAAAGCCTCATAAGTAGCACGAGGATTTCCCAAGTTAACTAAATCAGTTTGAATAATTGCTTGCGCTGATAGCTCTTCTTTAAGTCGAGAAAGTCGTGCTGAATCTGCGTCATGAGCTTTACGCTTTTGTACACCTTCTTCTTTAAGCTCAATTAAACGCAAGCGGCGAGGCTCTAATCCTGCATATTTTAATTTTCCTTCTCGTGCAATTATAAGTTCTTTTTCTAGTGCTTGTAGTCGATTTGTGTCATCTATTTTAGCCTTAAGTAATTGGGTTTTATCACCAAGTTTAGCAATTTCATTTTCTAATAAATTTTGTTGTCCTTGGATAGTTGTTGCTTGTTGTTTTAGTGTTGTTAGCTGAGATATTAAATTTTCCAAAATCAATTTTTTATTTAACAAAAACCTTGCTTGAGTAAGTTGTAATGAAATTGTTTTTGACAAACTCTCTTTTTCTTTTAATTGTGTGTTTTGTTCTGTTAACTGAAAGCTAAAGTATTCATCCAGGGTTTGACCAGGTTTCATATTTAGGCAACGCTCAGACAGCAAAGGACATAAACCGTTTTTTATTTCCTGCTGCATTTTTTCATCACGTTGGGTTATTGCTTTTAGCTCTGCTATTTTTTGTGTTAAATCTTTTTGCTTTTCTTCTAATTCTGTAACAGAAGGCAAGTCTATAGAAATTTCCTTTTGTAAGTCTTCTATTTTTATAGAAATTTCTTTTTATTTGTAAGTCTAAGTTTTGATAAGTATTTATTATATTATTAAGTTGCTCTTCTTTATGCTTAAGCTCAGTTAAAGTTAAATTATAGTTGGCTAAACGTTGGTCTATTTCTGATTTTTCAAGCTCTAATTTTGTCACTAACTTATCATCATTTTTATGTTTTTCTGAATCTTCTATGCTACGTGAAACCTCAGAATATTTTTGTCTTAAGTCGTCTAAATCTCGACCTAAATTAGAAATATTTCTTTCTACCTGTTCTTTTTCCCCAACCTTTTTTTGTAAGTCTTGTAATTGTTTTTCAAGCTCTTCTTGTTCCTGGACTTTTGTTGTTAAATTAGTAAGTTCTTGATGGGCTTTTTCAATTTGTTTTAATTCTTGTTGAGTATGTTCAATATCACTTTCAAGCCTGCTAATTTGTTGTTCAGTGCTGCTATAGCTATTTCTTAATTGATCACGTGTAGTGCGAGATTTTTCTAATACCTTTAGCTTTTCTGATGCTAATAAAAACTTTTCATAACCTATTTTAGCTTTGTTAACTAGCTCTGATGCTTGTTTAGCTCGCTGAATTTCTGCTATTAAATTTTTCCCTTTGGTTTCATTTTCAATATTGCTAAGTTTAAGTTGATGGATTTGCTGATTAATTTTATCAATATTTGTTTTTAGAGTTTCTAGCTGAGAAAGTCGAATTTCTGTAATTTGTTTATTTAATTTAGCATCATCATACAAATATTTAAGTGAAGCTAATTTATCTATAGCCATTTGATAGTTAGATTCTATTTCCTCAAAGTGTTTTAACTGTCCTTCATCACTAGCAATTTTCTCACGAATGGCAGAAATTTTTCCCTCAATTAAGCGCGATAAGTCCTTAAATTTGTCTGCTGCATGGATGTAATCTTCTACTTTTAAGATTTTGTCAAAAACTGGCTTACGCTTAGATGGAGGTTGCAAGAAATCATAGGTAAAAGAGCCTTGAGGAACTCCTATTGTAGTCCGAAATAGGTTAGAAAGGTCTGTTCCATCTTCTACACCATGTTGTTGGCAAAGCCATTTTGTTACTTCCTGTTTTTGTTGGGCTAGACGAATATTTAGTTCAGGATCATAAACATAATAAGAGCCTGTGCTATCACGAGAAACACCATATTCCCGACCATCTATATTAGAAACAAAAAAAACATTCACACTTCCTTTACGCGCACCCCTACGGACAAAATCTTCTTTTTTATAGTCTAAATGGTCAAATAATGCCCAAGCAATTGATTCAATAATGGTTGTTTTACCTGATCCATTTGGCCCGCAAATAGCTATTATTCCATTGCTAAAATCAAATTCGTGTTCAGTATAATTTTTAATATCTTTAATTTGTAATTTTCTAATTAACATAAGAATTTATCTTAAAGGTGTTTTGCGAAAAGAAAAATATTCTAAGGGGAAAGATATGGAAAATAAGCAAAATTGTCAATAAGTTGATTTGCAGAACATTATAAAAAATAGTAGTCTTTCGCTTTGCAGATACAAGCTTTTTAAGGCATAATAACAGCATCTCAACACAAAATTCTTAAAATCTATATGCTAAAAAACCTATTATTTTCACAAATTGAATTAACTTCCTGTTTTATTCCCGCAAAAATGCGGGCTGACCTTTTTGCAGACTAACCTTAAATAAATCTACCTCTAAATCTTCTTGAAAAATCTTAAGTCTTTTAACCTAGTGTGTCTTTAGCACAAAGATTTTGCTGCTAGGCAGAGGACTACTAACCATTATTCTATTTAGCCTTCTAGTTAAAGAAGGTAAGGAGAAAATTTATTTATGACTAGTGTAGCAAAAGAATTTCGCGCACCATTAATTAAAACTGAATTACCCGGGCCCAAGGCCAAAGAAATTGTAGAAAAAGACGCTCGTTACATTTCCCCAAGTTATACTCGTACTTATCCATTAGTTATTAAACGTGGGCGAGGTGCAGTAATTGAAGATGTTGATGGAAATATGTTTTTAGACTTTAATGCTGGCGTAGCCGTACTAGCAACCGGACATGCTCATCCAGAAATTGTTAAAGTAATGGCAGAGCAAGCAGCAGATTTTGTTCATATTTCTAGCACCGATTATTACTTCGATAGCATTACAGAATTAGGAAAAAAACTAGAAGAAACTACACCTGGAGATTATCCTAAGCGAGTACATTTTGGCAATTCTGGTGCTGAAGCCGTAGAAACAGCCCTAAAATTAGCAGCATATTCTCGTCGTCGTCACAAATATGTTGCATTTTTTAATAGCTTTCATGGTCGCACATTAGGCGCGTTATCCGTAACCGCTTCTCGCAGTACACAACGACAAGGATTTGGTCGTCAAGCTTTAGATGTTACACATATTCCTTATGCCAATTGTAAACGCTGTCCTTATGGTAAAGATGTTGAAAATTGTGCTGTAGAATGTGCAAAAGTAATTGAAGATCGTTTATTTAAGACAACTGTTCCGCCAGATGAAGTTGCAGCAATTATTGTTGAACCTGTTCAAGGTGAAGGTGGTTATGTTGTACCGCCAGCAAAATTTTTACACGAGTTACGCGCAATTTGTGACCGTCATGGTATTTTGCTAATCGCCGATGAAGTACAAGCAGGAATGGGACGCACTGGCAAAATGTATGCTTGTGAACATTCTGGAATTGTTCCTGATATTATTTGTTTAGCTAAAGGAATTGCTTCTGGACTCCCGCTTTCAGCTACAGTTGCTAGTGAAAAGGTAATGAATTGGCATCCCGGCGCACATGCATCAACTTTTGGTGGTAATCCTGTTGCTATTGCTGCATCACTAAAAACATTTGAAATGTTAGAAGGTCAATTAATTGAAAACTCTCGCAAAATGGGTGAAAGACTCTTAGAAGGTCTACAACCAATTGCTGCAAAATATTCAAGTGTAATTTTTGATGTACGTGGTCTAGGGTTAATGGTTGGTGTGGAGTTTGTTACAGACCGAGTAAGCAATAAACCTGATGCTAAATTAAGAGATCGTATTGAAGTTGAAGCTTTTCATCGGGGATTAATTTTACAAGGCGCAGGTGAAAATACTATTAGATTCTCACCACCATTAATTGTTGATGAACAAGACATAGACACAGCCTTACGTATATTTGATGAAGCTATTGGTGCTGCTATAGCTGTCTAGATTTTTTAGTTTTTATAAAAAGCTCCAAGTGTATAACTTGCATTTGGAGCTTTAATTATATTCAGGTGAATAATTTAGAAAAAAGATTTGCTTTAACTATAAGAGGACGTGTTCAAGGCGTAGGCTTTCGCCCTTTTGTCTATCGACTAGCACAGCAACTTAGTCTAACAGGTTGGGTAAGCAATTCTTTACAAGGTGTGTTAATTGAAATTCAAGGAAAGGAAATAGATTTAGAAAAATTCTTTACCCTCTTAGAACAAGACTCTCCCCCTAATTCAGAAATTAGCTCTATAGAAAAACACGCTTTACCCTTGAAAACAGAAGAAAATTTTCTAATTGCCCAAAGCAATTTAGCTGGAATAAAAGAAAGTGCTATTTTGCCTGATTTAGCAACTTGTCAGGAATGTTTAGCAGAAATATTTGATATTAATAACCGTCGCTATTTTTACCCTTTTACAAATTGTGTTAATTGTGGCCCACGTTTTAGCATTATAGAAAATCTTCCCTATGACCGCAGCAATACAACAATGAAAGATTTTCTAATGTGTCAGGAATGTGAAAAAGAATATTCTGACCCATCAAATCGGCGTTTTCATGCTCAACCTAATGCTTGTCATACTTGCGGCCCACAGTTAGCTTTCTACGACAGTAATAATCTCCTAGCTACTAAAATAGAGGCTATAACCCTAGCAGTTACATTAATAAAAGAAGGAAAAATAATTGCCATTAAATCAACAGGAGGATTTTTATTAATTGTTGATGCTTCAAATAAAGAAGCTATTGCTAAACTTCGCCAACGCAAAAACCGAGAAGAAAAACCCTTTGCCCTACTTTATCCTTCTTTAGATTTAGTAAAAAAACATTGTTGGTTATCAGACGTAGAAAGTAATTCTCTTACCTCAGCCATTGCACCAATAGTTTTATTAAAACAACTTGATGGAATAAATATTGCTGATAATGTTGCACCTAATAGTAATTATCTAGGTATAATGCTAGCTAATAATCCTTTACAGCATTTGCTGATGTATTTATTAGAAGCACCTGTAGTTGCAACAAGTGGAAATATATCTGATGAGCCTATTTGTATTGATGAAAAAGAAGCTATTAGCTACTTAGGAAGTATTGCTGATGGCTTTTTAGTACATAATCGGGCAATTGTTCAAGCAATTGATGATTCGATTGTACAGGTAGTTTTAGGTAAAGAAATGTTGCTGCGTCGTGCTAGAGGTTATTCTAGCTTAATTACTGAATTTACAAATTGCTCTAGCGGGATTTTAGCCCTAGGAGCGCAACTTAAAAACACTGTAGCATTTTCTTTAGAAAACGGTATTTATTTAAGCCAACATTTAGGAGATCTACATAATAAAAAAGCTTTTGCTAATTTTAAGCAAACTATCACAAAAATAAATAAGGTATATGACAATAAAATATCAAATATTGTGCATGATTTACATCCAGAATATTTATCAACTAAGTATGTACAAAGTCAGAGTTTAAATTCTTTAGCTGTTCAACATCATTATGCACACGCGCTTGCTTGTATGGCAGAAAACCAACTTACAGGCAATGTTTTTGCTGTTGTTTGGGACGGATCTGGCTATGGTACTGATGGCACAATTTGGGGAGGGGAATTTTTACAAATTACTTCAAATAAGTTTTCTAGGTTTGCTCACTTAAAACAATTTCCTTTAATTGGAAGTGAAAAAGCTATTAAAGAACCTAGACGAGTAGCTTTAGCCTTACTTTATGAAGTTTTAGGTGAAGAAATTTTTAACAGTCAACTTACTTGTATTCAAAGTTTTACAGAACAAGAGCTAAAAATATTAAAACAAATGCTAAAAAATAAAATAAACGCTCCTTTAACCTCTAGCGTTGGGCGGTTGTTTGATGGGGTTGCTTCAATCTTGGCAATTGAGCAAAAATGTAGTTTTGAAGCACAAGCCGCAATAAAAATGGAAAATCTAGCTTCTAAAGTAGATACTAAAGAAAGCTATAAATTTATAATTTGTAAAAAGCAATCTCCTATAATTATTGACTGGAAAGAATTTATAGCTAATATTTTATCAGATTTAAGTAATTTAATTGATATAAAATTAATATCAGCAAAATTTCATAATGCTTTAGTTAATATGTTGGTAGAAATAGCAAAGCTAGTAGGAGAAAAACAGGTTGTTTTATCTGGTGGATGCTTTCAAAATAGGTATTTATTAGAAAAAAGTGTTTTAGCACTAGTACAAGCAGGATTTTCTGTTTATTGGCAACAAAAACTTCCTAGCAATGATGGTTCAATTGCAATAGGCCAAATAGTAGCAGCAAGTAGAGTGAAAAGTTAGCAAATAATAATTAAATAATTTAGTAATTTGTTGAGGTAATAATGTCAAGTATAATTCAAAAAATAGTTAAATTAATAGGTATCGCTTTAATTTCTCCAATGTTAATAAAAGCAGCAGAAAAGCCAATTAACATTGGTCAGACTTTAGAAAGTCGTTTAGGTGAAAGCTCAGTAAATCTTGATAATATTGCTTATGAAACCTGGCAATTTAGCGGTAAAGTAGGTCAACAAGTAATAATTGAAATGACATCAGAAGACTTTGACAGTTTACTAAAACTTACTGCCCCTGATGGCAATGTCTTGGTAATAGATGATAATGGAGGAGTAGGTTATAACGCTCGTATTTCCATTAAGTTACCAATGAATGGAAAATATACAATTGAAGCTACAACCGTTTGGCAAATGCGAAGCGGTAACTATCGTCTAACAGTTACTAATATTGAAGTTCCAGTTAAAACAGGTGTAGAAAAATTAAGAGAAGATTTTGCTTATTATGAAAAATGCTTAAAAGAAACTAAAAACCCTGCTTGGGCAAGTGAGCTACATACAGGTAGATTAATAATTCTCTCAACTTTAGAAGCAGATAAAGAAGCCGTTGAAGCGGCAGAACTAGCACTTATACTTGCAGAAAAAAGTGCAGATAAATACTCATTAGTTAGAACTTACCTTGCAATTAGTAATCGCCTACTACGTGATGGAGATGCGGACGGAGCAATAAAATACTTTGAGCAAGTTATAGAAATCCAACGAGAATTAAAAAATCGCATTGGCGAGGCCACAACTTTATCAGCAATAGCAGACGCTTATTTATCAATAGACAATTTTGTTGAGTCAAAAAATTACTATCAACAAGCCTTAGTTATTTATCAAGAACTGCAAGATAAAAAAGCAATAGGTTTTGCTTTGTTTGGGCTTGGACAATCTCATCGACTTGCAAAACAGTTTAAGGAGGCTATTCCCTACTATGAAAAATCATTAACAGCAGCAAAAGAGTCTAATAACCTTTCTGGTGTTGGCTATTCATCATTTGGGCTAGCAGATTGTCAAAGAAATTTAGAAAACTATGATGAAGCTTTTTTATCTTACCAAGTCGCACTAAGAGCAAGCCGCGAGGATAAAGAGCGTAATTTAGAAGGAACTGTACTAGCTGCGGTAGCTGATACTTACCGGTTATTAGGAAAATATGACTTAGCATTGCCTTTTTATAAGCAAAATATAGCTATTAGAAACGAGCTAAAAGACTTACGTGGTGAGGCTTACACCTTAAATGCTTTAGCTATCTGTGAGAAAAACTTAAGTTTATTTAGTGAAGCAAGCAAACATTATGATCAAATGCTAGCGATTTGTCGGCAAATCAAAGACCGACGGGGTGAAGCACTAGCATTGCTTGGGCTAGGTGCTAGTTATCGCCCTCAAGATAAATATCAAGACTCTGTTAGTAGTTATGAACAAGCTTTAGTGGTTGTTCGAGAGTTAAAAGACCGACGTAGCGAATATACTGCATTAATAGGATTAGGAGATAGTTACACTAGTCTAAATCAACCTGCTCGCGCTTTACCATATTTAGAGCAAGCTTTAGCAATGAATCTAGAAAATAATTCTCCTGCTAGACAAGCTGTTTTATTTGAATCTTTAGCTAATGTTTCTTTTGTTGCTGGACAATATGAGCAGGCAGCAAAACATTGTGAAAAAGTTTTATCCCTTAAGCGAGAAAGTAAAGACCAAGCAGGTGAAGTTAATACACTTTTACTACAAGCCGCTATCGCTATTAAACGTAATGAATTAACTGCTGCCATAGAAGCTTATAATCAAGCAAAAAATATTTTTTCTGAGCTAAAAAATCAAGTTGGAGTTTATACATGTCTTTATGGTTTAGCTAAAATTGCAAATCAACAAAATGATGCTAAAGCAGCACAAACAAACTATGAAGCAGCAATTAATATTATTGAAAATTTCCCTGATATAAAATCAGAGCCATTTTTTGGCTTAGTAAAGCCTTTGCAAGTTTATCAAACTTATATAGAAATGTTAGTGGCTAAACAATTATTTCCTGCTGCGTTAACAGTCTCAGAAAGAATAAGAGCCTATCAATTCCGTGACTTGTTAACAAAAAATTTAAGTAGCGAACAATCTAAACAAAATATAGAAACTTTTAAACCCTTTGTTGCTGTAGACTTTGTGGAAATTCTTCAAACAGCACAACGACTTAATGCTACTATTTTGGATTATTTGCCTATAGAAAACGGATTACTAATTTTCCTAGTAAAACCCGACTCAACCATAGTTGCACATCATCATAAAATAGATATTAATCAATTAAATACCCTGCTAGACAAATACCGAAGCCTTACAGAAGTTAACAATCCAAGAATAGATAAATTTAAAGCTGCATTAGCAGAATCAGTAAATAATATTAATATTGATAATCCAACCACTTTATCAGACGAGCTAAGAGCTTTACTTATGCCTGAAAATATTTCAAACGCGCTGCCTATGGAAGTAGAAAGCAAGCTCTTAGTGGTAGCATCTGGTAAACTTTCAACTTTTCCATTTATGGACTTAAAAGATGTTCAAGGAACCAATTTAATTGACCGTTTTGTTATTTTACAAACACCTTCAATTAGCACACTCTCAACGGCTGCACGCCAACGTAACAAACCCGATCTTGTGGTTAGAGTAGAAAATGTTGCTTTAGGTATTCCTGCCGGAAATTCAATTAATAATGTTGCATTACCTGTTTTAAGTGAGGCTAAAGATGAATTAAAAGCAGCTACAAACTTTAAGGCAACAGCTTTAACAGGTGTTGTAGCGGTTAAAGATACTTTATGTGAACAAGGAAAAAATAAACATTTTCTACATTTAATTGCTTATAGTTACTTAAATGACAAAGAACCTCTCAAAAGCTTTGTCTTACTAACTCCTCAAACTAATGAACAAGGTGCAATAGTGCATGATGGTGTAGTTTCACTAGTAGAACTAAATAATTGTATTAAAAATAATGATCTAGTAATTTTAAGTAATAATCAATCTGGATTTAGTTCTAGCACTGGAGATGGGATTTTCTTTTTAGCCAATAGTTTAGCAGTAAATAACTGTTCTGCTAGCCTGCTTTCACTTTGGCAAGTGGACAACAAAATTTCTACCCTTTTTATAGAATCTTTTTATGAGCAGCTAAGAAAAACTCCTGATATAGCAATAAGTTATCGAAGAGCATTATTAAAACTAAGAGAAAAATATAAAAGCCCATCTCAATGGGCAGCATTTGTTTTAATGGGAGAGCCTGTTAATTAAAAAATTGTTAGCTTGGGGGATTAAAATATGTTGTGGTTTTCCACATTAACCCCAACAGTAATAACCTTTTATAGAATTATCCATAAGTGTGGTTAGTCTCGTTAAAAATATTTTTCCAAAAATTCATAATTCAGCTGCTTCAAGATTCAATTATTTATTTAGGAAGATATATGAAACAATATTTATATTTGCTAATCACTGTTTTATTACTAATCACTGTAACCACAATAAGTTTTTCAAATAATACTCAAACATCCATACTTACAACTTTTCCTTTAGAAAAAGGTAATTATTGGCTTTATGAAGGAAAAATTAAATGGGATAATCAACCAAACTATGAAAACCTAGATGAAATGATTAATTATGATTTGGTTTCTAAAAATTTAGAGGAAAAATCAATTACTTGGAAACTAGAAGTATTAGAAACCTATGAATTTGAAAATATTAAAGTAGCTGTGTTAAATGATGATTTTAGCAATCTATCATTAGATTCAGTTGCTGTAATTACTAGTAACGTAAATAATTCTAATAGTAATATCTCTGGTAAATCAGTAATAATTGTTTTGGATGGCAAAAAATACTACTTAATTACAGATACATTAACAGATAAGATTATTCGCAGAGCCAAAAATAATAACTTTAATTTTACTGATTTAGGAGTTTTAGAAGAAGAATATTTAATGCTTTCATTACCATTAAAACTTAATTCTTACTTTGGCCGTAGCGAAGAATTAAGCACAAAAAATGATAATTGTCTTGCTTGGTGTTGGAACGTTAAAGAAGAAAAAACTATTTTACCTAGTAATATAACAGGGGCTAATATTACTAGTCCAACCAACCAATACTTACTTTCTTGGGGATCAAATAATGGGGTTGTAAATAAACAATTTGTTGTTGGTGTTGGTTTTACACAGTACAGCAATGTTTATCACGGCCCATCTTTTTATGAAAAAATTTCTCTTAGTCTAAAAGATTGCAAAATAAATTATTAGTAACCTAAAACACCTAAACTATAACCTACAAAAGAGCCTTAGCCAACAAACTAGCTAAAAAGGCAATTGTGCCACAAATTGGAAAAGTTAAAACCCAGGCTAAGATAATGTCTGTCGAGTAATTCCATCTAACTGAAGTTACTCGACGTGAAGCAGCAGCCCCCATAATTGAAGTTGTAATTGTGTGGGTTGTGCTAAGAGGTATGCCAGAAACCGAAGCTCCTAAAATTGCAGTTGATGCTGCTAGTTCTGCACCAAAACCTTGCCAGGATTCAATACGAGCCATCTTTTCGCCTAACATACCAATGATTTTGAGTCCTCCAACAGATGTTCCAAGCCCCATCACTAAAGCACATAAAATAACAACCCAGCTAGGAACCATAAAAGTAGGCAATTTACCAGCAATAACTAGTGCCATAACAAATACACCTATAAACTTTTGTCCATCATTCATACCATGATTAAAAGCCATTAGAGCAGCGGAAAATATTTGTAGGCGGTCAAAGAGTTTTTTGGATTTAATAGGATTGGTTTCAGCAAAAAAGTATTTAATTAATTTACCAATACCAAAAGCTAGGAAAAACCCGACGAAAGAGGAAAAAACTAGCCCAATTAAAACTTTTTGCCAGCCACTCCATAAAACTGCTTCGGGGCCGGCTGTGGCTAGTGCTGCACCTGTTAAACCTGCTACTAGCGCGTGTGATTCACTAGTTGGTAATCCTAAACGGCCTGCAATTGTACTCCAAACAACAATCCCAAGTAATGCTGCTGCAATTGTTGGAAGTGTGATTATTGAAGGGTCTGCTATTCCTTTACCTATGGTTTCGGCTACAGCAGTACCAGATAAAGTTCCTATTACATTTAATACAACAGCTAAAATAATAGCGTTACGCGGAGCAATTACCCTAGTTGCAACTACGGTAGCAATAGCATTTGGGGCATCTGTCCAACCGTTAACAAACTCAGAAGCAAGAACTAACAAGATAACAATTACAAGTAATATGTCCATGTGTATCACCTATTTTATAAGGATTCTTTTCTAATGATTGAAGATAGGGTGTTAATAACATGTTCTGCGTGGTCGGTAATTGTTTCTAATTTCTCAAAAATATCTTTCCATTTAATAATAGTTTTATAGTCATTTTCTTCATCAAAAAGGTTTTGTATTGCTTGGTTGACTAGGGCATCTGCTTTTTCTTCTAACTCTTTAATATGAATAACATAGGTTTGCATTTTTTCCATATTTAAGTTAGGTAGATGTTTTATAGCCTCTTGTAGATACTTAAGCATTTCAACAATTATACTTGCAAATGTTGGAGCTTCTTTTCTAGCAGCAGGAATACGATAAGTTTGTATATCGATAGCGACCTTTTTCATATAGTCGATCGTATTGTCCAGGTCTGCAATTAACCGTTCAACGTCGGGTTTGTCATAGCGAGAGATAAAAGTATTATCAAGGCGGCGGTAAGTTTCTCCAACAAGTTTATCTGCATTATGTTCTAGCTCAATTATTTTTTGAATATGCTGGGCAGCAAATGAGAAGTTATTAAATAGCTGAAATAATTCTTCTGCACATTTTGCAGAAGTGTCCACATGTTCTTGAAATATTTCTTCAAATTGTCGTTCTTTCTTTTTTCCAAACATAACTATTCCTTTCTAAAAGGTTTATAGAAACCAGCTTAGGTTCTATCTTAAGCTAGTTTTGCAATTTACTACTGTAAAATTATTGTTAACTTTTTGGATAGATTTTAGAGGAAAATAAAAAAACTTCTAGACAAGCTATTTAAGTTAAAAGCAAGTCCGCAAAAAGAAGATAATTTTAATAAACAACTATTTTTTATAACGTTGAGTAAAAATAGCTGCAACAAGTAAGCCAAAGGATGCTGCTTCAAACAAAGTTCTAACTGCACCTATAGCAGAATAATAAAGCCCTATTTCTGAGGCTGATACGCTATTTAAAAACTGGGGCAAAACCATATTAACAACAGAAAAAACTATTGTTTCTAAAATTAGAGTAGTAAAACCAAGTAAAGCTAAAAGGGATGCTTTTTGGTAATGTTCCCAGTTTTTTATTGCTAAAGCAATTCCCACTGTCCAAACAACTAATAATGGAACTTGTCCTAAAAAATACATAATCCAAGTCATAAGTTAATTAACCTCATATAAAATTAACTAGTTATAGGAATCAAACAGCGTAAACAATGTGTAGCAAGGTCAGTAACATAGATACGTCCATCTGGGCTAAGAGCAATTCCCGCCGGATGTTGAAATTTTGCTTGTAGTGCTGGCCCATCCTCATGACCTGGAGTTAAACAACCTGCTACTTGGGTAATTACTCCTTGAGGAGTAATTTTTTTGACTGTGTAGTCCCCAACATCTGTCACCCAGCAATTACCCATTGAATCTAGTGCTACTGATGTAGGTTGTTGCAAAAATGTGTTACTACCATCTGCGGGAGTAATATCAGCACCAGCTAATGTGCCAACTTTTTGCAATTGAGTAATATATCTTATAGCACTATTATCAGCGTCTACTACATAGAGATTGCCTACAGTATCGGTAGCAACAGCACTAAGAGTGCCAAACCTTGCTTGGACACCAACACCATCCCAAAGGCCAGATTCAGTGCCACCGGCCCAGGTTACAACGCTACCTGTACGGCTAATACGTCTAACTTGATAGCGATCTACAGCAAAAATATATCCTGAGTGATAAGCAACATCGCGCACTTCAACAAACGAGGCAGCACGACCTGCACCATCTGATTGGGATTTTGCACCTGAACCAGCTAAGGTAGTAACTTCTAGGTTGCCATCAATTTGTCTAATTAAATTATTTCCAAAATCAGCAATATAAAGATTTCCATCATTATCAAAAACTAGCCCACGAGGGTTAAGAAATGCTGCTAGAGGAGCTAGACCATCTTGAAAAGTTTTTGTTGCTTTACCACCAGCAATAGTAGTTACTTCACCAATAACACTAACTCGACGAATAGCACTATTACCAAAATCAGCAATAAAGACTGAACCTTGACGGCTAATTGCAATGCCATTGGGACGGTTAAACTTGGCTTTTTCTCCCATTGCATCAACAAAACCAGAGGTTAAGCCTCCAGCAACTGTAACTACTCTATATTCCACTAATATATCTCCTTAAATCACAAACCTAATTTTTATTAATAACATCTGCTAGCATTTCTAATAATTTTTCTGCTGTGTAAGGTTTGGGCAAAAAGCTTTTTGCACCACAAGCTATTGCTTCCCCTGCTTTACCATCTGAACTTAAGCCACTAGTAGCAATAACTTTAACTAATGGATTAAGTCGCTGTAATGCTCTAATAGTAGCAATACCATCTAAATAAGGCATCATCATATCTATAATTATTACTGAAATTTCCTCAGAATGTTTTGCATAAATAGCTAATGCTTCTGTGCCATCGCCAGCAACCATAGGTGAGTATCCATATTTATTTAGTGTTGCTCTAGTAATTTCTCTGATGGAAAGCTCATCATCTACAACTAAAACTGTTTCACCTTTTCCTAACATTAAACTAGTAATTCTACTTTCTGTATGTGGAGTAGAAACTTGAGGAGCAGAAGGAAGAAAGACCTTAAATTTTGTTCCTCGTCCTAATTCGCTATAAACCTCAATAAATCCTTCATGACTTTTTACAATTACAGCAACAGTTGAAAGACCAAGCCCTGTGCCTTTTCCTACTTCTTTAGTAGTAAAAAAAGGATCAAAAATTTTATCTATAGTGTCTTTAGCAATACCTATTCCTGTATCACTAACAGTAATTAGCACATATTGCCCAGGTTTACCATCTAAGTACATTTTTACATAATTTTCATCAAGAAAAATATTTTCTGCTCTAATAGATAATTGTCCACCCTGAACCATAGCATCACGAGCATTTACACAAAGATTAAGCAATACTTGATAAAGTTGAGTAGCATCTCCAACAACGGGCCATAAATCCTTGGCTACAAAACTGCTTATTTCAATAGATTTAGGGAAAGTTTGATCTAAAATTTTCTTAAGTTCATTAATAAAATGTTTTGGCTGTAGGACTACGCGATTGCCTTCTACACCACGAGCAAAAGAAACCACTTGACGAACCATATCGGCTGCACGTTCTGCACCTGCTGTAAGGATATTAAGTAAAATAAGCTTTCTTCATCGCTAAAACGTTCCCTTAAAATTTGTACTGCCATTAATACAGGTGTTAAAGCATTGTTTAAGTCGTGAGCTATTCCACTAGCTAATGTGCCTATGCTTTCCATTCTTTGGGCCCGTAAAAATTGAGCAGCAAGCTTTTTCTTTTCTGTTATATCAGTATTAACTATTAATTTAGCTTGAGGCTCACCTTGATTATTTAATACAAGTGTCCAACGGCTTTCTACAGCAATTTCTTTAGCTAACTTAGTGGAGTTTTGCATTTCTCCACGCCATTCTTTTTTATCAAGAACTGCTTGAAGTGCTTCTTGAAGTTGTGGATAGCTTTTTTCAAATAAAAGTTTTTGAGTTTTTTGTCCAATTGCTTCGCTACTTGTCCAACCATAAATACTTTCCGCACTTTTATTCCAAAATATTATTTTTCCTTCCATATCTTCAACAATAATTGCATCTTGGGTTTTATCTAATAAAGCAGCTTGTTCACGAATTTGTTGTTCAGCACGTTTTAGTTCCTCAAACTGTAATTTCAAGTTTTGATTAACTTGGGAAAGCTCTTTGGTTCTTTCTTCAACTCTTTTTTCTAATTCATCGTGAGCGCGTTTAAGAGCTTCTGCTGAACGTTTACGCTCTGTTACATCCCGAATAATACTAGTTACTAAAAGACCTTCTTCGGTTTGTAGAGGGCTTAAACTAATTTCTACAGGAAATTCTGTTCCATCTTTACGACGTGCATAAAGATCTAGTCCACTTCCCATTGGGCGAGTATGAGGATCTTGGAAATAATTTTTACGGTGATGATGATGGTGATTATGGTATCTATGCGGCACTAAAATTTCTAATGGTTTATCTATTAGCTCAATACGAGAGTAACCAAAAAGTTTTTCTGTTTGTGAATTAATAATGCTTATTAGTCCTTTTGCATCAACAATTACAATTGCATCTGGAGCAGATTCCATAAGAGCAAAAAACTTTTTTTCTGATTGCAT
The DNA here is from genome assembly GCA_016713405.1 of Blastocatellia bacterium. NCBI lineage: Bacteria > Pseudomonadati > Acidobacteriota > Blastocatellia > Blastocatellia bacterium. The sequence continues at coordinate 35,306 of JADJPF010000024.1, read as the reverse complement.
TTGATGTTGGCTAATACTTTGCAGATTAGCCACTTGATCTTTAGTTTCTTCTAGCAATTTTTCTGTCTCTATAAGTTGTTCTAGAAGCTTATCTTTTTTTATTTTTGGATTGATCATTGTTTTAGCCCATAATCTAGCCTATACAGCCTATTTGAGGGAGGTTTTTATTTGTTTTTCTAAAGTCACCCATTATAGATATTTTTTAGTATCTTTGTCTATCAAGCCAAAAATTTTCAACAAAAATTTTTAGTTCCTTTTACTTATTATTTCATTGTGCTAAGGCTACTAGCACAATTATCAAAGTTAATTGTAGGATGTAAGCTCATTTTCAAACTCTAATTACTAAATACTAAGGATTAAAAGAATGAAAGTTTTTGAGATTCAAAACCAATTTGGCTTAGATTCACTTACCCAAACTGAACGTCCAGAACCAGAGATTACTAATCACCAAATACTTATAAAAATGCGAACAGTTTCATTAAATTTTCGTGATCTAATGACTGTAACTGGAACCTATAACCCTAAACAACGTCTTCCCCTTATTCCATTATCAGATGGTGTTGGAGAAGTAGTAGCAATAGGTAAAAATGTTACTAGAGTAAAAGTAGGAGATCGAGTATCAACTATTTTTGCTCAAAAATGGTTAGCCGGCCCTCCAACCAAAGCTAAATTAAATTCAACTTTAGGTGGCCCATTTGATGGAACACTAACAGAATATATGGCACTTAGTGAAGAAGGTGTAGTTACTTTGCCTGCGCATTTAACTGATGAGGAAGCAGCCTGTTTAGCTTGTGCTGGAGTAACAGCTTGGAATGCAATAATTTCACATGGTCAACTAAAAGCTGGTGATACAATCTTATTACAAGGTACAGGAGGAGTTTCTATTTTTGCTCTACAATTTGCAAAAATGGCAGGTGCAAGAGTTATTATCACTTCTAGCAGTGATGAAAAACTTTCTCGCGCTCGTAGCCTTGGTGCTGATGAAACTATTAATTATGTATCTACCCCTAATTGGGATAAACAAGTAAGAGAATTAACTAATGGTAATGGGGCAGATCATGTTGTTGAGGTTGGTGGAGCAAATACTTTTGAAAAAGCTTTGCGTTCAGTACGTTTTGACGGTCAAGTTAGCGTTATTGGAATATTAAGCGGCGCAACTCCACAAATTAGTTTAGTGCCAATTCTAATGCAAAATCTTAGAATTCAAGGAATAATTGTTGGTAGCCGAGAAACTTTTGAAGAAATGAATCAAGCTATTAGTTTGCATAAAATGAGACCTGTTGTAGATAAGGTTTTCTCTTTTGAACAAACTAAAGAAGCTTTTGAATTGATGAGCCAGGGCGGTCACTTTGGCAAAATTGTTATTAAATTTTAATTTGTTTTTTCTGTTATTAGATGTGCCATTACTAGATTAATTAAATCATCAACCATATTGTCTGTTAATGGTGCGTGTCCTATTAATAGGCGAAAATAAAGTGGTGCGTAAAGAACATCTAGTAATAGATCAACATCAATATTACTAGATATTTTGCCTTGCTCCATTGCTTTTTTTAGGACATTTTTTGATTCTAAACGTCGGACGGCCAAGAACCTACTACGAAAAGCTTCAGCTAGTTCCTTGTCCGTCTGACAACCACCTAATAATGTAGCAATTGTGCGCCCACCTTGACCATTTAACACTTTTACTACTAATTTTATTTGCTGTCGAAAATCTTCTAAAGGTGAACCTGTATCGGGAAAAGGAAATTGAGGTGCTGTTTCAGCTAAAAAAGCATCCATCACTACACTAGCTTTATTAGGCCAACGTCTATAAATAGTTGTTTTACCTACTCCAGCACGCTGAGCAATTCCTTCAATTGTTACATTACTAAACCCTACTTCTATTAGTAGTTCATTAGCCGCATTAAGAATATTTTGATGTGCAATAATACAACGTCTTCGCCCTGCGGATTTTGATGAGAGGTTTTCATCAACAAAATTTTTAGGATCTTTTTTGGTTCTTTCCCTTGACATTATGACCTTTATTGAACTATTTTACAAATCGAAACGTAGCGTATCATATTAAATTTTGTTAAACAACAAATTAGTTGTAAAAGTTAAACAAAATAGCGATTGTGAAAGCTGAGGTAAAGAATTATGAAGATTAGTAGTAAATATTCACAAGTGGTTTTTGCTTTATTAAGTTCTGCTGTTATGACAATTTTGATGTCTGGAGCAATGACAATTATTAATCGAGGTTTGACAAATGATTTTCTTTTCTTTTGGGGAAAATCTTTTTTAATTGGTTGGTTAATATCCTTCCCTTTATCTATCCTAATAATCCCACAAATCAGACGTTTTGTTGAAGAATTAACTAATAAGGCAGAAATGGAAATGAGTCATCCAGCTTAAATTCCTACAAAAGATCTAAGGTAATTTTACTCTTAAACTAAAAAATATCCGTGAGCCATTACGAAACAGTACCGCATTAGAGTCTCCTTGTCCAAAATCTTGTTGCATTTTACCAGTGAATGAAGTGTTGGCAGGAGCAAAGTTACGCCGGTAAATACCTAGATCCATACGGCCATTAAAAAAGCGATAAAGAATGATTCCTTTAGTATAAGAGAGCATATCCCGACGATAATAAAGGCGGTCGCTTTCCATTTCTATGGCTTGTCCAGTTTCATTAAAGCGTTGGCGTTGAAATAAGGATTCTTGATAGAGGCGGGAAGCACGTTCTACCATAGTTTCTGGAGTTTTTGTTACTTTAAGATTCTTAAATAAATTAGCACTACGCCAATCAACTACTTCTACAGAAACCAAAGTAGTATCACTTTCTACTTCTACAGGTGTGGAATCAGATGCTTTTTCTACAGGTTTTGGTAATGTAGTAAGAGCTTGTGCTAAGTTTTGTGCTAGAGCTAAACTTGGAAATAAACTTAAAACCAAAATTACTAATAAACGTGTCATAAATTTATACAGTAAAATGTCTTAGATATTTTACTGCCTCCAGCAACAAAGATTTTATAGATTGGTTTAATAGATTTATAGACTGTGAGAGTGTTAAACACAATAAAAAAAGAATGGTTCAAGGGTTTAATTAAAAATTAAATCTTTAATTAATATATTCTTCTCCATCATAAGTTTCTTCTGTTTGTAAATAAAGATCTCGCCATTTATCAGCCGAACGTTGATAGGTTTCTGCTGTTTCTTGCCAAGTTTCAGAGGCTTCTTTCCAAACCTGTGCTGATTCTTTCCAAATAGCAGTTTTATTTTGCCAGTCTAAAGATAAATTTTGCAGGTCATTAATAATTGTTTGGGCCATTAGATATTTTTTACGTTCTTGAAAGTACTTAAACCAACCAACAAAAGCAAAAATTAGGTTGATGATTAAAAATAAAACTAACCACACCATAAAAATGGCCTCCTTGTTGTTAAATCATATATAGTTAGATGACAAAAAAAAGTAGGTAAAACCGTAGCTACGAATTAAATCTTTACAAAGATTAAAGTATTTTTTTAGAGAAAAACTTTTGCTATAGTATGTTCTCTGTAGTTATATATTCAATCAAGCATATTACTGATAGCCAAGAACCCCTATTTGAATGCTACAATAGCAAATACAAATCAATTGATGTTCCCAAAAAAAATTTAATATTCACGGATGAGGATAAGAATGGATTTCTGGATTCCTATTATATTGGCAGTTGTTGCTGTTGCTCTTTTAATAATTTATTATATTTACTTAATGAAAAAGCGTAAACGTCATGAACAGGAGTGTTTTGATGCAATGTTAAGAATGCTTCTGCAACCTACATTAAATAACATATCTGCGTTAGAGAAGATCTTAAAAAGTCATTGGATTAGTGGCAAAGCTAGTCATAATATTTTATATCAAGCAGAACTTGAAGCCGATTGTTTATCAATTATGCCTACAGGAGAAATACGTTCTAGTCAACCATTTTTACAACAACGCTATAATCAAATTTTAACTACAGCACAATCTCAGGAAGCTGTATCCAAATTAGTAAAGGTTCGATTAACTAGTTTCAAAAAATCTAAATAGTTTCACACCTTCCTAAAATTGATAAAACTAGGTAGTTTGCCTAGCAAATCTAGCAAATAGAAATTTTCTTTCTATAAACTCATAACTAGGGTTGAAGCCATTAGCCGTTTATGGTATTAGATAGCGTTATCTTTTTAATTGTTATAAACATTCAACAAATAGCATCTGTTAATACTATTGCAGTAGATTAGCACAATTAATCTAATTAAATAATTATACTTACAGAGAAAGAAAAATTTATGCAATCTTTTGATGAAAACCTCAAAAAGCTTGAAGAATATTTGCAAATGGCAGTTGCAATTCAATCAAAATTAACAATAGATGATATTGATACTAAAGAAGTTACAACACAATTGGCTGAACAACTTCGTTTACAACAATTTCGTTGGGCAGATAACAAGTATTTACCACATATTTTAATGGTACATGTTTTAGAAGATAAACCAGAAAAAGTAGAACCGATGGAAGTCGTCTTTTGCTCCCCCGATTTTATCAAGCTATTAATGTACACAGCTAAAGCTGCTGGATTAGATTGTTTAATGCCTATTCGCTCTGAAGTAGAACTAGTAAAACGTAATCATCCTGCTTTAATTTCTGGTAGTAACAGATGTGCAATAACTTTAACATGGCCTAAAGTAGAGGATACCTTAGCCCTAGCAGATGTTGTAGTTGACCAAGAACAACGTCGTATTATTGCTATACATATAAGACGTGCTAAAATGCCTGTTCTTGCTCGTCTCACTGCCTTAAATGCTGAGGTTTACCGAAATAATTATTTAATGATTCGTGAAATTACTCATATTGGTAGGTTACGAGTAGTTATTGATGATAAAACTGGCAGATTTATCAGACGTAACGATTTTGTTTTTGCTCAAAACGATGATCCAGAAGCTATTTGTAATAGTGTTTCACGTCAACATGCAAGAATTACTTATCATTCAGATGGAAGCTTTTATATTGAAGATAGTGGTAGCTCTAACTTAACTAGGGTGGAACGTTTAGAGGATGGGAAAAAAGTTCCTATAGATGTCAAATCAGGCATTTTAGTTAGATTACAACATAATGACTTAATTAGTTTAGGGCTTGCTCAAGTAAGGTTCCAGATTGTAGATCAAATAGATCCTAATGCTTTAGCAGAAATCAGTTTTGAACAAGAGCGTTCTTCTGTTGCTAGAAGTAACGAGAAACAAAATGTCACTATGCGTTTACCAATAGCAAAAACCTATGAAGATTAAATAGTGAGGGAAAATTAATGTTTAGCCATCAAAAACATTTTGACCATTTTCAAATTCATACATTAGCCGATGATGCAGGTAACTTATTATCTGTAGTGCCTGAGAGAGGCGCAATAATTTCTCGTTTTGAAATTGCTGGCAAAGCTATTTTTTATTTAGACCAAGATAGCCTAAATGATACTAGTAAAAATGTTCGTGGTGGAAATCCTGTACTTTTCCCTATTTGTGGCCCTCTTTCAGGTGGCACTTGTCAGATTGATGGCAATACCTATGCTATGAAACAACATGGCTTTGCTCGAAATCTAGCTTGGCAAGTTATAGAAGAAAATGAGACTTCAGAAAGTGCTAGTATTTGCTTAGAACTAATTAGTAATGATACTACTCGCCTGCAATATCCGTTTGATTTCTCTGTAAAATTTACCTATAAACTTACACCAAAAGGATTAACCATATTACAAAGATATGAAAATCTTTCTAAAACTACTATGCCATTTTACGCAGGTTTTCATCCTTACTTTGTTGCACCAAAAAAACAAGCTGTCAATTTAGAAGTTGATGCAGATGAATATGATGATTTTCTAACAAAAAAGACTTTTCCAGTAGAAAAAATCATAAATTTTGATGCCGGGACAGAAACTAATGGAGCATTTCATAATGTGAGAGGAAACAAAGTAGTATTTAGTAATTTTGGACAAGACCAAACCATAGAAATTACCTTCCAAGAGCCTTATAAACACATTGTAATTTGGGCTTTGAAGGATAAACCTTTTATTTGTGTAGAACCTTGGATGGGGCTAAATAACAGCTTAAATACAGGAGAAAGTGTTTTTCATTTAGATTCCGGTGCTGTTTTAGAAACCGCAGTCTCTTTTAATGTTTTATAAAATAAAGTATTTACTTAAGGATTTTTAGATGACAGAAGAAATTTCTACTCCAAACGAACAACAACAATTTCATTTACTTGCTTTAGCACATTTGCTAGAAGAACAAAAAGATAATTATTCTCCACGTCAAATCCATCATTTAGTTGGATTATTAGAAGAAGGTGCAACAGTTCCTTTTATCGCCAGATATCGTAAGGAAATGACTGGGGGAATGGATGAAGTTGTTGTTGGCAACTTAAAAGAACGTTTTGAAGAATTGTGCGAATTAGAAACCCGTAAACAAACAATTCTGGAAACAATTCAAAAGCAGGGCAAGTTAACCCCAGAATTAGAAGGACAATTAGCCGCCTGCCATGACAAACATTTACTAGAAGATCTTTATTTACCCTATAAACCAAAACGCAAAACCAAAGCTGCAACAGCCCGTGAAAAGGGTTTAGAACCTTTAGCAACAGAGATTTTTGCCACTCAAGGAAAACCTTTGGAAAGCTCTTTAGCTACTTTAGCAGAAAAATTTGTTAACTCAGAATTAGGGGTAAATACTGCCGACGAAGCATTAGAAGGTGCTAGTTATATTATTGCTGAATGGATTAGCGAAACTGTAGCAATTCGTACTGGACTACGTAATCATTTAGCTACTAGCGGGGAAGTTGTTGTAAGTAAAGCAACTAAAACAACAGATCCTACAAAATATGAAATGTATTATGATTTTCGTGAAGCAGTTGCAAAAATCCCTTCACATCGTTATTTAGCTGTCCGACGTGGTGAAGAAGAATCAATACTAAAATATACAATTGAAGGTGATCGGATCCAATGGTATCAATGCTAGATGAACATTTCCTAGTTCATCGTAGCGGAGAAGTAGCAGAATTTCTTAGAGCTTGTTTAATTGATGCTTTAGATAGATTGTTACTACCTTCTTTAAGTACAGAAATAAGACTTGAATTAAAACGACGTGCTGAAGCAGAAGCTATTGCTGTTTTTGCTCAAAACCTTCGTCAAGTCCTGCTTTCACCTCCTGCTGGGGAACGTCGAGTATTAGGTATTGACCCTGGCTATCGTACTGGTTGCAAACTAGCAGTAATTGATGAAACAGGTAAGTTATTAGACTATAAAACTGTTTATCCACATCAGCCACAAAATCAGTATGAAGAAGCTAAAAACTTAATACTAGAATTATGCCAACAACATCAAGTTAGTGCCTTGGCTGTTGGTAATGGTACAGCTAGCCGAGAAAGTATGCAGTTAGCTCAAGAAATTGCCACCACAATTGGAATAAGTGCATTATTAGTTAATGAATCAGGTGCAAGTATTTATTCTGCTTCAGAAATTGCTAGAACAGAGTTTCCAGAATTAGATTTAACTGTAAGAAGTGCTGTTAGCATTGCCCGACGCTTTCAAGATCCATTATCAGAACTTGTAAAAATAGATGCTAAATCTATTGGTGTTGGACAATATCAACACGATGTTGACCAATCAGCATTAAAAAAATCTCTCGATCAAGTTGTTGAATCCTGTGTTAATTATGTTGGAGTTGACCTTAATACAGCATCAGAAACTTTATTAAAATATGTTTCTGGCATTGGCCCTGCTGTTGCTAAAGAAATTGTTCAATATCGTAATAAACATGGAAAATTTAATAATCGTGAGCAACTACTAGCAGTAACAAAAGTTGGCCCTAAAACCTATGAGCAAGCAGCCGGATTTCTACGCATTCGAGATGGTGTTAATGCTTTAGATAATACCGCGGTACATCCAGAAACTTATAATGTAGTAGAAAAAATGGCTGAAAAGCTAAGTGTCAAAGTAAACGATTTAATCGGTAATCAAGAATTACTTAAAAAGATTCATTTAGATGAGTTTATTTCCGAGCAAGCAGGACTACCAACATTAAGAGATATAATGTCAGAACTTGATAAACCTGGCCGTGATCCTCGTAGCGAATTTGCTGCAATTACATTTACTGAAGGTGTAAATTCATTAGATGATTTAGAAGTAGATATGATTTTAGAAGGTGTAGTAACAAATGTAACCAATTTTGGAGCATTTGTAGATATTGGCGTACACCAAGACGGCCTAGTTCATATTTCCCATTTAAGTCATCGTTATATTAAATCAGCAACAGAAGCAATTAAAGTAGGCGATAAAGTTAAAGTTAAAGTTTTAGAAGTTGATATGGCTCGCCGTAGAATTAGCTTAAGTATTAAAGAAGCTCAACCTGCTCCAGTTAAAGAAGTTAAAGAAATTAGAGAAGCTAGAGAACCAAGAGAAGTTAAATCTATGGAAAAAGCTGCCCGTTCATCACAAAACCCTAGATTTGAAGCTAAGCCAAAATTTGAACAAAAGGGTGAGCCAAGAAAGTTTGATAGAAACCAAAGGGAGGCTCAAAAAGAAAGCCAAAAGCCCGTAAAGCCTGTTGAAAAACCAGTAGAAAAAGCAGATACAACATCCTTAGCCGATAAATTAGCAACAGCTTGGGCAAAAAATAGATTGAAATAGTTAATTTTAGTTTTTCTAAACCTAGAAATTAAACTAACAAAAGGTACACTAAAATAAACATTAGTGTACCTTTTACTTTTCACTCATAAAAATTTTTCTGCTAAAAATTTTTATCTTATTGTTATATAGCCTCAAAAAATTTTGTCTTATTGGTGTATTGGTAATAACCTGCGCTCAAAATATTAAAAAATAGAGCTAACACATTAAAAAGAAAATTTTCTATCTTTGAGCGTAGCTTAGTACCAATTATTTTCAGTCCTTTTTAAACTACTCTGTTCCACATTTTCAATGCTGATTACTTTAACCAGCAAGTCTGTAAAGTAATCAGCTAAATTTTCCAATTAAAATAAATGGGGCCCAATAATATGGGTTTGAATAGCTGTTTTGTGAGTCACGGATAAGCTGAAGTTGTGCAGAGCGTAAAGCCTGATTTTTTGTTTGTCCAGAATTAAGATGTTGATAAAAAGCGGTGATTAACTCTTTAGTAGATTTATCATTTACTTTCCATAAACTAGCAATTACAGACTTTACTCCAGCACGGCGGAACTGTTCAGAAATACCAAATAATTCTATTCCATCTTTGCCCAGTGCAGTTTCACAAGCAGATAAAGTAATTAGCTCCATTCCATTTAATTTGCTCGCTAAAGCTGCAATTTCATCATAATAAAGCCTTTGTTCTTGCTCGCTACTACCAGCTAACATAATAAAAGAGCGTTTTGGATCTTTAGGCTCTAAATGTGCGTGAGTAGCTAAATGTAGGTAAGTAGCTTTATTAAGTTCGGCTAAAAGTTTTTGTTTACTTGCATCTTTGCCAACTCGCACTAAAGCACGCTCTCCAAAAATCTCTTTTAACCCTATAGCTTCTAACTCTGCTTGTGGAAGTTTTAAGTTATTATCTTCGGGAAATGGATTTCCATAACCTAAAATTTGCCCTTTTTCTAAACTTCCTTTTATTTCATTGTAGTATATTAATGATGCGGTAGTAGCTAGGTAACTCACAGGTATTTGTTCGATTAAGTATTGTTTTCCGTTCCAAAGGGCTTGAAAAGGTAAATATTGCAGTTTGTCATTAACAATTACAATTAGCTCTTTAGCTGATAAAATATCACTTTCAAAAGGTTCAATTAGCAATTGATAAAGCTCTTGACTAAATTTTTTATTTCTGTTAATGAGCTTTCTCGTTTATTGCTTAAACTAGCTAACAAAAGCTGAATAGGCCGTTGAAGTTGAGCATCATTTATAGGAAGAATTTTTACTTCTAATTTTTTATTATTAAAAACTGTTATTAAAAGCTTATCTGAAAGAGAAAAAGTTTCTAAAACAATGCTATCTTTTGGAATAGAAGTTTGAATAGAAGCAAAACTAACAGCCTTTAAGCCTAATAGCTCTGCTGTTCTAGGATTATTACGCAATACACCATCAGTAAATTTTTGCTGCTCTGTTGTTAAATCTGTCAATTGTTGCTGCAATTTAGCTCTTTCTCTTTTTTCCCTAGCATTTAAGAGTTGTTGTTCAAGAGCTTGTATCCTTGCTAAATATTTTCTCAACTGTTGATAAGCTAAGGCTTCTGTTTCACTAGTAAATAAATTAGCTGTTCTTTGCTGTAACGCACTTAAATCTCTTTGTTTAGCACGTTCAATATATTCAATAGCCTTTTCTTTTTGATTTGCTTTTATAAGCAACTCTACTAAATCTCGATAAATTTGTTGCTTACCATTTAAGAATAAATTCTCAGCCTCTTCTCCGCCTGAAAGACGGGTGCGAATGTCTTGTAGTTTATCTACAGCTTGTTGTAAATAATCTATAGCTTCATTTAACTTGTCTTCATCACGCATCAGTAAAGCTTTTAGATAGAGCATTTGCCATTCTAATGCAGGTGCTTCAAAGGTTGTTGCTAGTGTTAAAGCTTCTTCAATTGAAGTTAAGGCTAGGGGTTGTTTTTTTAGCTCTCTTAAAGCTCGTGCCTTAGTAGTAAGTGCTAGAGCAATATCTAGCTTTTCTCCACTTTTTCGAGCTTCTAAAAGAGCCTTACTAGCCCATTCTAAAGCATTTTGATAATCTTTAAGCTCAATTAAACATTGTCCAATTTGTACAGATAAAACGCGAGTTTCTCCTCGATCATTAATGCTTTGTTGAAGTGCTAAGGCTCGTTTTAAGGACTCCAAGGCTAAGGAAAATTCTTGTTGTGCTAAATAAATTGCCCCTAATCTAGCTATAGCATTGGCTAAGGCTCGTTTATCATCTAGTTTTTCTGCAAGCGTTTCTGCCTTTTTATAGTAATCAAAAGCTTGTTGGTAATCTCCTTGTGACGAGTAATAAAGACTTAGATTACTATAAGTTATAAGTAATTTTCTTTCATCGTTAGCTTCTGTAAAAATTTTTAATGCTCGCTCGCTATATAAAACAGCTTGTCTATAATCTGCTTGATAATAAGCAATAGAACCTAGGTTTTGTAGTGCTGCACCTACCCAGCTTTTTTGTTTTGCTTGCTCAAAATTATCTAATGCCTGCTCATAATAGCTTTGTGCTTGCCTATAGTCTCCTATAGTAGTAAATACATTTCCTATATTATTTTGTACTAGTCCAACATTAAATTTATCTAAAGTGGTTTGATATTGTGCTAAAGCCTCATAATAGACTGATAAAGCTAGATCATACTCTCCACGTCGGCTATATAAACTTCCAATAGCACGTTTAGCACGTCCAATTATTGAAGTTTTATTGGTTGAATTATCAATGATTTGCTGATATTGAGCAAAAGCTTTTTCATAATCATTAGCTTCTGTATAAACAATGGCTAAACGAAAATTAGTTTCTATAACTGCTTCTAAATCGCCTTCTGCTTTTTGAATTTCTATAATTTGTTGGCAAATATTTACTACTTTTTCATAATCTTTTTGTTCTCTATATATTTTTGATAATTCAAATAATGTAGAAATAATTTTTTTATTATCTGACAAATTACGATAAATGCTAAGCGCTATATTTATACTTCTAATTGGCTGTAAATGCTCTTTGTTAGCTTGTTCTATAGTAGCTTTAATAACCATTACATCGGCATATTCAATAGTATTTTTTTTAGCTAAAGTTAAAGCTTGTTTTATAGTTTTACTAGCTTGTTTTATTTGGTTTTCTTTTAATTCTTTTTTAGCTTTCTCTATAAGTTCTTGGTAAGTTATTTGTTGAGTTACTATTTTGTTTGGTTTGCTATTTTGTGCAAAAACAGTAGGGTAATGCAGCAACAGTAACAAGAATAAAATAAATAAGCTTTTAACTATAGTCATATTACCTATTAGTTCTTTGCTTAAGAAACTCTTTTAGTTCCTGTCGTCCTCTCATAATCAGATTATTAACAGCAAAGATACTACTCATAAAAATTTGCGAAATCTCTTTAGGATAATAGCCGAGTAGAAATCTTAGAATCAACACATCTGCGGTTTTAGAACTCTTACGCCCGCTAACAGCAAAGTGTGTAATTTCAATTAATAGCTCTTGGGCCTGCTCATTAGATTCGGTTTCAATGCTAACTAATTCCTCAATAAGAGGTAGAGAAACGGATTGAAGATCTCCTCCTCTTTTTTTTGCCATAGTTCTTATTAATTGATTTTTATAGAGGTTACTAGTCAACCGACATAAATAAGCAAAAACGTTTTCTATCTCATTTAATGGAGGTTTGCGGCTAACAAATTGAATATAAGCATTTTGCACTAAATCTTCTGCTAAAGTTTTATTATTTTGACAAAGATAAGAAGCCCAATTAAGTAATTGATCATAATGAGCAACAAAAACTTCCTCATGCGTCAAAATCTTTTGTTCAACGGCAGAATCTGTTCTAATAACAGCTTTTTTTATTGTTTGTAGTAGCTGTTTCATTTGAAAATAATTAACTCTTTAACTATTTTTACTTATAGTAAGCTCTTTTGAAATATTTCTAATGAGCTTACTTCAATAGCTTTTTTATGTAAATTTTTTAGTAAATCAAGCTCTGTTATTTTAAGTTCTTCTAAATCAAGTTCAAGAACTAAACTGAGGCAAAATATCTTCTGCATTTTCACGTATAACATAGTCCATATCTTTTGTTAAGTGTGACGGCTTAGGGTTAATTTCTAGTAAAGTAGTATTAGGTCGTAATTTAACAGCTTTCATTAAACCATAAGAATGACTATTAACTCCTGATGTACCAATAGCAATATAAACCGTACAGCCTCTAGTAGCGTTCACAGCTAAATCATAATGCTCTTTTTTAATCAAATCATCAAGTAACACTATATTTGGAATTAAGATATTTTTACACTCACACATAGGGGGAAGCGAGCTTAAATCAAGGTCTTGCATTTCATAAGTATTTTTGCAAGTAGGGCAAAGAGCTTTTGAGATATTTCCATGTAATTCAACTGCTTGACCACCTGCACAGCTAATTAGTCCATCAAAATTGCTAGTTAAAGTAGTTAGATTAACTATCTTACGTGCTGCAATCTTTTTTTGAAAATCCACCAAAGCATAGTGAGCAGCATTTGGTTTAGCTTGTTTTACTAAATTATAAAGATGGATGTAGTATTTCCATGCAAGCTCTGGAAATTGTACTAATCCTCTAATGGAGGACAAATAAACTGGGTTATGTCTATAAAAATATTTGTCTTTTCCTAGACCGCGAAAAGTTGGTATTCCACTACTAAGAGAAACACCTGCACCGATAAATAAAACAATAGAAAAGCTTTTGTTTATTTTTTCTCTAATTTCATCTGTTACATTAGTTAATATTTGAGGTTGCTGCATAAAATCTACTCTATTTATTAGGTAATTGCATTAGCAAAGCTAGCCAATATTTATTTTGTCTTTTATCAATTAGCTCTAAGCCTTGTTTTTGAAATAGTTCTGTCATATTGGAAGTTTCAGCATTAGAAACATCACTAACCATAGGCGACCAGTCAAAGCTAGCAATTGTACGTATCTCATCCTTGTTAGAAAACCCAGATAAGATTATTTTTCCACCTGGTTTAAGCCTTTTAACTAGTTCCTCTTTTATTTCAACAAATATAGATGGTAGTAGATTTGCTGTAATCAAATCATAAGTAGCGGCTGGATAATCGCTAATATTAGCTTGTTTAAGGTCAATTTTATCTAAAACTCCATTTAGTTCTAGGTGTGTTAAAGCATCATCAACCACATCTTGAGAAATATCAAAAGCTTCTATTTGTGCTTCTGGTTGAAGAAAAGCAGCAGCAATAGCTTGTACCCCTGTACCCGTGCCAACATCTAGGAGTCGTCCGCCTTGCCAATAATCTTCTAAAAGTTCAAGTGTTAAAAGTGTAGTTTCATGCGACCAGCCAAAAGAAATACAAGGATCTATTTCTATTGCTCTACGGTTTTGAAAGGCAGGATCTTGTTTTACTAGGTCTCGTTTCCAGGAACGAGTAATAACAAAATTTTTTCCTGCACAAACTGGTGTATCAGTCATTGCCCATTGAGACAAGTGAGGTGTGATTTTGTTGCGTTGCAAGCTTTGATCTAGCTCTTTAGCTTCTTTTAAGAACTTTTCTTGATCCTGAATATTAAAAGCTTGGAGTATTCTTTGGGCTAGATTTTCTAGCAACTCTTGATCTTTGTTATCAGTATTTTCCATTGATATTATTTTGTTAGTAAGTTTTTAATTATTTTTAATTAGAAAAACCTTAGTTTAACAGAAAAACAGATAAAAACTTAACCAACATTTATTAGGACTACAAAACAATTCGACTAAATAAAGAATTTTTCTTAGATATGAAATAATTACTTTGTAGCAAATAATTTGTAATATCTACTGCCCAAGGCCCATAAACTTGTTTAGCTGCAATAATTGAGCTAATCCAATCTGTCCCAACTACTAAGTCATCCCACTCCGCAATTAGATTATAACCTTCTTTAATTACAGCCACTTTAGCTAAATCATAATCATCCCCAATAGCAAAGCCTTGACCTTGTTTTTGTCCTAAATACCAGGAATGATCAATTTTTTCCTTCCAAAGATCCTTACTAAGCTTGATGGATTTAACAATTTGGGTTAGTTTAGGCGCACTTTGCATTTATTTTTCTCCAAGTTAATTAATAAATTTTGTTGGAGATGTTTTAACTAAAAAATGTAAAGTTGATATAAAAGCAGTGTAATAATTTTGTAAATGTAGGGTGTTTTATGATATTAGCGGCAATAGATGTTGGCTCAAATTCAATACATTTTGTTTTAGTTAAAGCTGAAGTTGGACAATATTTTGAACTAATTGCACAAGAAAAAGATATGGTCAGACTAGCAGCAGGAATGGGTTTACATCTTTTATCTAAAGAAAAAATTGATCAAGCTTTAACCACTATTAGCCGTTATGTTAGTTTTGCTCGTGCGCGGGAAGCATCACATATTTTAATTACTGCTACTAGTGCAGTTAGAGAAGCAACCAACAAAGATTACTTTCTAGCTAAAGTACAAGAATTAACTGGAATAACTGTAGAAGTCCTTTCAGGAATTGAAGAAGCCCGACTTATAGCTTTAGCGGTTACTTCAGCAATGAACATCAGCGGACGACGTTCATTAATAGTTGATATTGGTGGAGGTTCTACAGAATTTATTGTCACAGATGGAACAAAGCCTGTTTTTCTTAACTCTATGCGCCTTGGAGCAGTCCGACTAGCAGAAGCACAAAAATTAAGCGATCCTGTAAAAAAGAAAGAATTAACAAGATTAAAAAAACAACTTTCCGTAACTCTAGTCCATACTAGCCAAGAAATACTAGATCTTGGCTATGACATCCTAATAGGCACTTCTGGCACAATTCTTAACTTAGTTGGACTTGCAGCACAAAGTAAGGAAGAATCTTCTAGTCCAGAAAAAGGATTTAGCCGTTTTAGTAAACAATGTACTTTATCAGACTTAAAAGACATCAATGATAAATTAGCTAAAATGCCATTAAAGGAACGAACACGCTTTCCTGGACTAGATCCTAAGCGTGCAGATATTATTATTGCTGGAGGGCAGCTTTTAGAAACTATTTTAACTAGAGTAAAAGCAAAAGAAATTATTACTTGTGACTGGTCATTGCGTGAAGGTGTGCTATTAAATTTTATTGAGCAAATTGGAAATACTTTGCATGCTGACCTTGGGCAAATATCGCTAGATGAAAAGGTTTTAGATGTTAAGGATAAAACAATTCTTTCTATTGCCCGTCGCTATGATTATCAGCCAACACACGCCCATCAGGTAGCAAAATTAGCAGGTAAGCTTTTTGATAAACTGCACACTTTACATAGTTTAGCTGAAGAAGATCGTGTATTACTTCAATATGCTGCTCTTTTACATGACCTTGGTTATCATATTTCTCATGTTGGACACCATAAACATGCTTACTATCTTATCCAACATTCAGAGATGCCAGGATTTAGCACTAGGGAAATAGCTATTATTGCTAATTTAGTCCGTTTTCATCGAGGGCCCAAACCGCTTAAGAAACGGCATGCTTGTTATCGTAGGCTAAATAAAACTGATCGTTTGCGAGTTAAGCGAATGTCTGCGCTACTTCGTGTTGCTGATGGTTTAGATAGAACTCATTGTTCTTTAGCAGATGATTTAATGGTAGAAATTAATGAAAGGGAAGTCCAAATAACTGTTATTTCAAAAGAAAATTGTGAGTTAGAAATTTGGTACACCAACCAACAAGCCAGCTATTTTGCTAATATCTTTTCTAAAAAACTAGTGGTCATACAACAACCACTAGTTCTTTAACTTGTTTATAAACAAATGTTTATTGTGGGACGCAAACAACTGGAATACGTGTAGCGCGCAACACTCGGTCAACCGTGCTACCAAAGAAAATTTCTTTAATTGGATTAGGTTTGCCACGTATACCCATTGCAATCAAAGAAAAATCTAAGTCATTAGCAATACGTAGGATTTCAACAAAAGGAATGCCTACTACTACCATTTTATTAAGCTTTTTCTCTGACTCAGCATGAGCAGCAATAATTTTATCTAGTTCATTTTCAGCACGTTGACGTAGTTTTTCAATTACTACATCTTTTTTATTAAGTTCATTTTGTTCTATTTTTTCTACAAAATCCGTATCAATAACGTGTAAAAGATAAACTTCGCCTTCAGTCGATACCATTGATAAGGCATATTCTAAAGGTTTAAGAGATGGATTGGAAAAATCTATTGGAACAAGAATATCGCTAATTTCCATATGTTTATTTAACCTAAAATAAGTAAATTTACCTTACAGGAGTAAAGGCTTTAATATCTTTAGTAACACCAAAAATTATCCCACTCTTAGGGCTAAAATCGGTTAATCCTTTTGTACCTGCTAAATCAAATCTTAGACCTGCTGCCATTATTTGAACGCCAAAACGGGCTTGGCTAAGGTCTTCTGTCCCTATTTGAGCATTACGACTACTAAAGCGGCCTGAAACCTCACCTACTAAGTTTAAGCTAGGATTGACTTTATAGATTCCTGCTATGCCGTAGGTGGTGACATCATTTTGTGAAAAAAGTGCTAAAGGAGCAGGTAAAATAGCTAAACCTAAGTTACCAAATACATTAAGCCGCTTATCAAAAAATTTCTTTCCAACTAACACACTTGCAAAAAAGTTAGTTGTATTAAGCCCTAAACCTTTTGCTTGGTTGGTGTTAGGCAGTTGTACACCAAAACGAAAGCCAACCGATGGAGCTTTTTCTGTTTCATTACGAAGCTTAATTTTAGTTGCTAATGTAAAATCCCCAACATCACTTGTAGAAAGCGCATTTGGAGCAAGTTGCAGCGGGATTTGACTTGGCCCCATTCTATCTATGCTTAAGTAATTTTGTAAAGTACCTGAAACCTCAAATTGAACATTTGGAGCAAGTCCAAAAGCAAAACTAACTACACCAATTCGGCTTAAATCCCCCTCTAAGCCAGAAACGCTAAATTTTTGTTTTTGAAGTAGCTCAATTCCTATTTGAGTACGTATGCTGCCAGTCTCAACTATATCTACATCTTCAGTTAACAAAGGTCTTTGCTGTGCATAACTTAACGAACTAAGACTAAATAAAAACACAACTACTAAAGCTATTTTGAGTAACCATTGTTTTAGAAAAGTTGAATCATTAATTTTTTGATAAATAAGCGGTAGTTGCATTTTGCCTCGTTAATTAGTTAAGTAAGTAGAAATTGATAAGTTGTAACATTTTAATCACTATGTTAGCTGATTGTCTAGCATTTGGAACTAATCACGTAGTAAATAAGATGCTCCATCAACAATTAAAAGCCCAGGACGCTTTTCTGCTACATTTTCTGGATAAATAAAGAAAGTATGCTTAATTAATTTTCCATCAGAGTAAGTTAATTCCAAAGTGTTGCCATTAATTTTATAAGTTCCTGTTCCCGCGTCGCGGCTAGAACCTGCTCCACCACCAACAGCAAAACCAACAAAACCTTTTTGGCTAAATCGTCCATCTGCTCCAAAAACTAACTGGTTTTCTCCTGACACTCCGCCAGTGCTATTTCCACTGGATGTATTAGTAAATGTTCTAACTGAATAAGCCCCATTTAAGCGTAAATTAGAAGTAGGCTCAACACGATAAAGTTTAAGATTGCCTATTTGTAGAAAATTTCTATTATTAGTAAATGCTCTAGGAGGGTTGGCCTGACCTCCAGCATTACTAAATTGAATTTGCCCATTAGATATTTCATAAGAACCTATATTATTTGGTTCTATATTTTTTGGATTATCAAAATCAAAACTATCTAATGCACCGCCTTTTGGTAGCGCGTAGCAAACCCGTCCATCTGGAGAAAAAATATAGTAAACTTTCCTAACAATATAATCATACAATTTAGTATTAGGATTAAATTGCTGGCGGCTTTCTGTTCCAACATACAAACCTGATAGAGCATTTTCTGACTTTGCTGGTTTAGTTTTTGCAACAGTTTTATTGCTAGTAGTTTTATCTAAGATATTAGCAAAATCTACAGTTTTTAAGAAATTTTCTAAAACAGGATTATATTTTTGGAAATCTTGCTCAGAATAAGCAATATAAGTTATTAATTCTGCACGTTGGGCAGGATGTGCGCCAATATAAAAGCGATAAGAACGTTGTCCTGAGTCATTTTCTATTACAAGCGGTGTATAAATTAAAGGATATCCGCCTTCTGGTTCAGTAGTTTCTGTTATTTCGCCTTTAACTAAAACTTTGGATCCTTTATGAAGTTGTTCTAATTTGTTATCAAACCAGTTGCGAAAATCGCCTTGAAAATCCTCGCCTGGAAGTATTGCAATAAAACAAGGTGTCTTGTTTAGGTCGCTTGATGGTGACAAGACAACTCCATTAGGTTGGTCTATTTTTTGCCACCCTTGAGGAGGAATATATAAAACATTTCCAACTTGAATTTGTTTAGCAGATGGCTTTTGCTCTGTTGCTTGAGTACAATTAATATTCATTAAAATTAGTAGCAATAAGGCAATAAACACCCTAGCTTGACTTAATGTTAATTTAAGTAAATACATAAATTTAGTCCATAGCCAATTAAGTTTTATTTTGTTATTGGGTAATTAGCTTCTTGCCAAGCACGATACCCACCAGCCATTGAATAAACATTTTTATAACCCATTTTTTGCAGATTATCAGCCGCTAAAGCTGAACGAAACCCGCCACCACAATAAAGAATAACTTCTGCTAAGAGGTCAGGAATTTTATTTTCCACATCCCTTTCTAAAATTCCTCGTCCAAGATGTTCTGCCCTGTCAGCATGGCCTTGTTGCCATTCGTGATCCTCGCGGACATCAATAAAATAAAATTTCTCTTCTCTATCTAGTTTGGCTTTTACTTCTTCAATGGAAATCTCTTTAATACGTGTCTTAGAATCTTCAACTATATTAAGAAAACCTACAGAATGTTTCATTGATTAACCTCCGCTAGTTTAGTTTACTAATTACAGTTTATTAATTATTCAGTATGAACAATAGATTGACTATCAAGTAGGGCAAGAAGCATTTGAAAAGCAGATTGCGTTATGTTTTGGTCTTTAGATTCAATAGTTACTTTGACTTTATAGTCTTCTCGGTCAAAAACAGGATAAGAGCCAATGGAAACTTGAGGATGTTCATTAGCGACCTGTTCTAGTTGTTTAGCAATAGCAAATTCATCTTCTTTAGTAAAAATTAGTTTTAAGAAATATTGTGATGTGCGAAAGCGTTCTTTAATGGCTAAAAACTTTTGACGGAAAAACCCAGGGACTCCAGGAAAAATAAAGACATTTTTATAAGAAAGTATGGGCCAGCGTAACCCCTCTACGCTTGTAAATGTTGAGCCAAAAGGAACATCTGCCATTTGCAAATGTGTTTCCTGGAGTTTTTCACCAAAATAATCTCTTAGAGCTTTTTCTATTTCTGGATGTCTATATATTTCTGAGTTAAAAGCCTTACAGATTCCAAGCATTGTTACGTCATCATGCGTTGGCCCTACACCACCAGAAGTAAATACATAAGTAAAACGTCTTGAAAGATCTGCTAACGCGCTACCAATTTCATTTATATCATCAGGAACTACCATAATAAGACGTAAGGCTACACCCAGGTCACGTAGTTCTGAGATCAAAAACTTTGCGTTAGATTCTTCTGTCTTTCCGCTAAGGATTTCATCCCCAATAATTAAAATTGCTGCTGTTGTTTCACTCATGCCACAAATAATAAATGTTTCTTATTTGGTTAGGCAATAAGCAATAGCTAGCCATCAACTTTAAATATTTTTGGACATTTCATGGCTGAAAGTAAAAATGTATGCAATTCTTTAGCTGTAGGAACTAAAGATTCTCCACTGCTACGAAGATCTGAAACTAAACCTGTTTTTAAGTCTAAAACTAAACTATCTTTTTCATAAATTCTAATAACAGGTAATATAGCCGCAGGGTTATCACTTGCTAATTTTTCTTGATTAGCAAATAGTTTTAGCCAATTTTCATAACTCTTTATATAGTCCTTAATAGGTATTAAAGGGTCTATGCCAGCATCAATAATAAAACATTGGACACTAACAGGATTTAATTGACCATTTGAATCTAAAAATAGGTGTGTTCCAACTTCTTTTTCTACTAATGGCAAGGCATGTGCGTTAGAAACTAGAATAACTCTGTCAAATGGAGAAAGAGCTTTATTTGTTGCAAATAAAGAGCTTTCTAGTCCAAATTTACTATTAAAAAGCTGCAAATAAGTTTCTGCTAAAGCATCCTGTGGAGTAATTTTACTATCTGTAGTTTTATTAGCTAAAGGATGGATATAAAGAACAATTTGCTGAGAATTATTTGGGTCTGTTTCAGCCATTAATTCTAGCAGTGCAAATTCCTGCGCTGCTTCAGATAATTGATCTGTCATTGAACGACTGATTAAAGAAGACTGAGCCATCATTTCTTGAAGGGCAAAATGAATATCTTCAGCAGCAAAAAGTTGTTGCCAAAGACCTGTATAATCTACACATCTATATAAAAATGTTTCTTTATATCCAGTAGGTTTTCGATTAGGTTTAACAGGCTGTTTTGCTATAGCTGTTTTGCTATTAGCAACTATACGCTGTGATAGATTTCTGCAAATAGCTTCCATCCGCCTAAGTTGACCTTTAATTTGGAAATAATGATAAAGCGTAGGGCTAAGGTTACTAGCATCAAAAGCACCTGAAGGGCTGATTTCTGCAACCTTTTTTTCCAATTTAGCTAGAGCAGTTTCTAGTTTTTGCAAAGCTAATTTTGGATCTGCTAACTCGCTTTTAGCAATATTTTGCTCATTAGAAGAAATTTGGGTTAAAGTTTCCAAATGAACAACAATTTTTTCTTTTCCAGGATAAATATTAATTATTGTAGGAGTTTCATTGCTTAAAATTAACAATTGATTAGCTACAGACTGAGTGATTTGGCGTTCAATAACTCGTTTTAATGCCCTAGCTCCAAAAATTGGGTTGTAACCCTCATCAATGATTGTTTCCATTGCTTGGCTATCAATATTAAGCAAGCATTTACGTCTAAGTAATCCTTCTCGGCTAAAAATAGTTTGTATGATGTGTTTAGCAATCGCACTCATATCAGAACGAGAAAGCTTTCTAAATGGAACTACTCGGTCAATTCTATTAAAAAATTCTGGACGGAAGAATCTTTCTACAGCTTGTAAATAAATAGCTGATTCGTTGGCTTCGCTTTGTTGGAATCCTAGTTGCTTGTTAGCCTCTTTAACTCCTAAATTAGATGTCATAATTAAAATAACATTAGTAAAATCTACGGTACGACCTGAAGCATCTGTAAGTCTACCTTCACCCATAACTTGAAGTAACAAGTTAAAGACATCTGGGTCTGCTTTTTCTATTTCATCTAGCAAAAGTACGGAAAAAGGTTGTCGTCTAATAGCACTAGTTAGCAGTCCATCAGGTCGGTAAAATGTTCCAACTAGACGAGTTAAAGAGTCAGGCGTTATAAACTCGTTCATATCAAATCTAATTAAGCGTTCTGCGTCGCCAAAGAGATATTTTGCTATTGCTTTGGCAGATTGAGTTTTTCCAACACCTGTTGGGCCAAGAAAAAGAAATACTGCTAAGGGTCGGTCTGGGTCATTAAGTTTAGCTTTAGCAATAGTTATTACATCGGCTGCCGCTGCAAGTGCTAAGGGTTGGCCGATTATTTCTTTTCCTAAAGCATCAGTTATTTCTTTATGAATAAGTCTAGTATTATCATCTAAGAAGTTTAATGAAAGTCCACTTTTGGCTTGAAATTCTTTTAATACATCAGCACGTAAGATTTCAGAATTTCGATATTTTACTGCTAATTGCTTAAGAAATTGCGCAGCTTTACCAGGAAAAACAGCATCTTTAACATAACGTTGTTGAATATTAAGCACAGAAGGCAAAACAGCTAAATCAAAATTACAATTATTGCTATGTTCTAATTGTCGTTTTGAGCTAATTAAAATACGTAAGGTTTGATCTAAATCAGTTTCTTTAACAGGTAGTAAATGAAAGAGATCTGCAAAGCCTCTATCACGTTCTTGTAGAACACGAAAGGCCGCAGGGGTAATTTCTGCCAACATTTGAAACTCGCATTTTTCCATAATTGGCTTTATTACATCAGCAACGCTAAGCTTAGATTGGCTAGTCACACCAGCATAAAATAAGCCTAAAAGATCATCAAAATATAAAATTAAGTTATTCTTTTTTGCTGTATCTAAAATTGCCAGTAAGCGTTGTTCCCATTGACCTACATAGGACATGCCAGAAATCAAGCGTTGAGGAGAAAGAAGCCAAAGACTTTTCTTAAATGTGTAGGCAGATTTTTTACTTTTTTCTACATACTGATAAACATATTCATGTACTAAAGCAGTTTTTCCTACCATTCTTGGGCCAATTATTAAAATTGGTTTTTTTTCTGGTAAATTTAGCAGTTTGGTTAATTCTTCTAATTCTTTTTCTCGATAAATAGCACGTTCTAAATCTTCTGGAAAAAGCCAGTTTAAGCAACGCCCTATTTTATTTAGTTCTGCTGTTCCGTCTACTTCCTCGCAACTACCAAGTGTAGCCAAGGTTTTGCTTTCTGCACTTGGTTTTTCCTTTGGTTTTGGGAGTGGAAAATCTAAATCTATTGTGCTTACCCAAGCCTTTTTTGCAACAGAAATATCTTCTGGTTTAATGGCTTCAGTACCAAATTTTCTTTCTTGCTGACGAAAATATTGATTTAAGACTGAAGTTGCTTGGTCATTTAAGTTTTTTTCTCTAGGCAGTTCAAACCATAAATCAGGAATACTTGGGCTAAAAACAACCCGACGATTTAAGCTATGAAATACAACAAATAGAAAATTAACCGTAACAGTTCTTTTTCCCAAATCTAAGTTTAGCCTTAAGAACTGATCTTCAATATCAGGTGAAAACCCTAGTTCAGAAAGTTCTTTTTGAAAGAAATCTTTTCCAACAATTTCTAATTTCTGAGTCAAATCTCTAACAAACTTATTAATTGCCCTAGGTAATTTTTCATCTGAAAAATCAGAATGCTCAAAAAATAGAGGTTTGACAACATAGTTTGGTGGTGAATCAGAGTTTTGTTTTTGCTCTATATAAAGAGGAATAGAGATATTCATATAATAAAAATTTTAATCCATAAACCGATATTTAAAGATACACCAAAGCGCAGTAACACCATCTTTCCAGCCTATTTTTTTACCTTCTGAATAGTCTCGGCCACTGTAAGAAATAGGAACTTCATAAACACGACAACCTTTTTTTGCTACTTTTGCGGTAATTTCTGGCTCAAATTCAAACCGGTTAGATTTTAGATTGATATTTTTTATTACCTCTGCTTTAAAAACTTTATAGCAAACTTCCATATCGGTTAAGTTTAGGTTAGTCATCATATTAGAAAGTGTAGTAAGTATTGTGTTCGCAATCATATGCCAAAATAAATGCACTCGTCGCGCTCCACCACCGCCTAAAAACCGCGAACCAAAAACAACATCCGCCCGGCCATCTAAAAGCGGTTCTAACAAAGAAAAATATTCTTTAGGGTCATATTCTAAATCAGCATCCTGGATTATTATATAATCTCCAGTACATTTACCTATAGCAGTACGAACCGCAGCACCCTTACCTTGATTTTTTCATGATAAAACACTTTAACATCTGGATATTTACCTTCTATATTTTCGCGCAAATAGTTTATAGTTCCGTCTTTAGAAGCATCATCAACAATTACAATTTCTTTATTTATATTGATACTTCGTACACGGTTTACAATTTCCTGAATTGTGCGAATTTCATTATAAACAGGCATCACAACAGATAAAGTAAAAGGTTTTTGAAACAAACTATTTTCAGAATTTATTGCTATTGCTTGATTTGTATTAGGTTTAACTAGTGACATATTTTATTTAGTAAATTACTTGGTTTTTGATTTTTGGTTTTAGAAAAAACATGCTTAAGTTCTATGGGAAACAATAAAGCCAAGATTATAGCATTTATCTTAAAAGACAAAATAATTTTTTAAGCTAAACAAAATCAAACAGGAATTTTATTTTAAGTATAATCAACATGAATAATAACGTAACCAGAGGACATGGACTATTAGAAGGCTTTTTAGCTAACCAAAGAATAAAAATGGCAAATAAGCTAATAATTGATAAATATCGGCAAGGAAAGTTGCTTGATATAGGTTGTGGCTCTTATCCATTGTTTTTAACTAAAGTAGAATTTAGTCAAAAATATGGTTTAGATAAAATGGTGCAGCCTTCACAGATAGAAACACTTAAAAAGCAAAATATAAATTTAATTAATTATGATAGTGAAGAAAATCAAAGCCTTCCTTTTGAAGATAATTTCTTTGATGTAGTAACTATGCTGGCAGTATTTGAACATATTGAACCAGTAAAACTCCCAAATTTGTTAAGAGAAATTAAAAGAATATTAAAACCTAATGGAATTTACATATTAACAACTCCTGCTGTTTGGACAGATGGACTACTTAGATTTTTAGCTAAGCTTAATTTAGTTAGCCCAGCAGAAATTGAAGAACATAAGGACGCTTATAGTCATAAAAAAATCGCTCAATTCCTTACAAAAGCAGATTTTCAGAAAGAAAAACTACAATTTGGTTATTTTGAATTGTTTATGAATGTATGGGCAACTGCCACTAAATAGATTTACTATTTTATACTTAAAATACTTAGTATATTGCTTTGGTTACTACTAAAAAGAAACGATATAATCAATACACAAATAAATAATCCTGCTGGTGCAATTAATCGCATGTATAAAGGTAGATTACTTTTTTCTAATATCTTTTCTTGATTAAGTAGTTTTTTATCTTCCTTAAAAGCAGTTATCTTTTTTTCTAAATTTAAGTATTGTCTTAAATCTCTGATTAACCCTTGGGTTGATTGATAGCGATTTTTTGGGTCTTTTTCTAAACATTTTAGAACAATGCGTTCTAGTTCTGCTGAAATACTAGAGTCTATTTCTCTTAAAGCTATAGGTTGTTGATTTATTACCTTAACTAAAATATTGAGTGCATTTTCCCCACTAAAAGGTGGACGATCAACTAGTAACTCATAAAGAGTAGCCCCTAAACTATAAATATCTGTTCGACAATCTAGTTTTGAGCTTTCACCACTAGCTTGTTCTGGTGACATATAACAAGGTGTTCCTAAAATACTTCCATATTCTGTTAGGTATGGCTGGTAAAGTTCCTTAGCTAAACCAAAATCTATTAAATATGGCTTCCAATTACCTATATCCGTTTTTTCAACAATAATATTTCTTGGCTTTATATCACGGTGGATAATATTATGTGCATGTGCTGTAGCCAAAGCATTTGCTACATCTATTATTAATTCTATTTTTTCTATTAAAGATAGCTTAGGCTGTATTTCATCTAATGTTTCCCCTTCAACATATTGAGAAACAATAAAAAACCGTTTTCTTGTCTTTGCTACATCATAAATTTTACAAACATTAGGATGCTCTATTTTAGCTTGCGCCCTAGCTTCTAAAAGCAATCTTTCAATAGCTTCTTGATCTTTCTCATTATTTGTAAATTTCATTACTACAAATCTTCTTAGGTATAAATCATAGGCTTTATAAACTTTACTCATTCCTCCTTTACCTAATAAGCCAATGATTTGATATTTATTAACTTTTGAGTTACCAGATTTTTCACAATAAGCAGAATTTTCATTAAATTTATCTTCTAAAACATCAACTTTTTTTATATCAGCTAAATTTGCTACTTTTAAGCTTGTTGTTTCTTTTTTTCTATCAACCTCTTTTTCTAAACCCTTAATTAGCTCATCTGTTAGTAAATTATTCTCCTTAAGATATCTTAAACAGTGTAACCCCTTTTCAATTCTAGTAGTTGAATAACCCTGGTGTTCTTTACTATTATCAAAGTTTGGTATTTCTTCTTTTTTAATTAATCCTTTTGCTAAAGCTAAATCTATTATTTCTTTTGCTTTATTATGCCACATATAGCTTCCTCCTTATGCAGAGGTTAAATTATGACTAGCCCAAACAATTTTTGGACTAGTCTAAATATAACAACATTACTTTTTGAGGATTTTGATTAGACACCTAGCTAAATGACAACAAAACCAAAAAGCTCTTTTGAAAAGTAACTAGATCTAACCACGTAAAACAACTAACACTATAATCTGATTACCCTTTAACAAAAGAATTAGAAAGAGAATTTTTAAGATTTATTACTTGCATAAAATCACCCCTCAATAGGTTTGTCGGTTATGTTTTAATAATTACTTTTTATTTACCGACTTGTATTTACCTTTATCAAAAACTATGCCAAAAGCAATAGAAACCAATAATAACTATTAACATATTGTAAACACAGGAGATAAAGTATTAACAATAAATTATATTTAAGAGAACAATCGTTTATAGTATGTAAATTTGTAAGAGGGGTGTATAAAATTAGTACAGGAAAAATTTACAAACCAAGAAAATTAAGTATCTTTACGCATCTATTGATTGAAGAGCTTTTCTTTTTTCCGCTAAATCTACTTCTATTAAATCTCTTTGAGAAATAATTCCTACAATTTTACCTTCTTTTGCAACCAAAATATGTCTTATTTTTTTTTCCTTCATTTTGCGCAAACAATAAGTAGAAGTTTCATCAACATTAGCAGTAATTAGCTTACGTGTCATTACCTGACTAACTAAAGTCTGTTTTATATCTAGTTCAGCCGCAACAACACGTTTTAAGAGATCTCTTTCTGTAAAAATGCCTATAATTTGACCTATTTTATCAGTAATAGGTAAGGCTCCGACTTTACGTTTTACCATAAGTTGAACAACTGTTAAAATATTAGCCGTTTCTGCTACTGTGTAAAGTTTACGTCCTACTATTAAATCTCCGATACTTCTCATAAAATTTTTACTAGCTCCACTAAAATTTATTAACGAAAGACACGTGTTCCTACTCCTAAACGCCGACCTTCTGTTATTAAAATATCCAACTCTAGTTTTAATTTTGTTATTTCTTTTTCTAAGGCTTCAACTTGTGCTTGGGCTTGAAAAACCCCTGTAAAAGCACCATTTCCTTGACCACCTTGAACAATTTTGCGTCTTTGCTGCTGAACACTAGCAATAGCATTTTGTTGTTGTCTTTGAGCATTTATTATTGCAACTCTTAAGCTTATATACTTTTTACGAAATTCTAGATCTCTTAAATTAGTCTCACTTACTTTAACTAACTTAGCTTGTCTTACTTGTGTATTTAATTCTATTTGCTGCATACGCAAAACTTGATTTTCTGGATCCTCAGCTAAAGCTAACATTAAATCTAAAACCTTAAACTGCAAACTAGGATCTATAACCTGATTTTGCTTATCATTTGGTTTTTCCTGGTTCTGTTTATCGGCTAAATTAACTGGATTTTCTGTTACTGTAGAAGTCGGATTATTTGAGTTAGTTGGACTAGTAGTAAATGCTTCATTAGTTAGTATAGGAGAAATTTTTTTTGTAGGTGTTTCTTGTGCTAAAGAAGTGTTTTGAAAACATATGACTAAGAAAATTACCAAAAAAGAAATTTTTCTTATCAATACTTTTTTCATAATATTTAATAAGTCTAAAACTTAATTAATACTACATAAAATTGTTAATTCTAAGCAAGTGCTGAATTAAGCGATTAAGAGAATCTAACGCGGCAGCGGCTGTTGCTCTATAAGCTTCCTTAGCTTCTGCTACCACTGCTCCTGTAGGCTTAAAAGAAAAAGTTCCTGCAATAACATCAACAATGACAACAAATAAAGATTTAGTCATATAAGCAGGCTTCATTTCCTCAGCTACTCGTAGGGTAATTTTTAATGTTAAGTTGATACTACTAAGTAGAGCTTTATTTACTCCATCAAAAGTAGCTAATGCAATTACTTTTAATGGAGATTCACTTCGTTCTGCTTCATGTTGTCCAATATAGTCTACTGCTCCAAGCCGTAGTAAGATAGTTGCTTGATGTGTATTAGCTTCTTCATTTTCAGTAAACTCAACTCTTCTTAGCTGTAATCTATTTTTGGACACAGTTATAACTCCACAAAAATACTAATTTATTTTAACCAAGCAACCTAAATATAAAAATACCCTTAATAGCTTGCAAAGATTCTCTTTTGACAAGCTCTTTAGTCTTACTATCTATGATTTTTACTATAATTCTCTTTATAAGAATAAACCTATTGGGCGATTTACTGCATCAAGGGTAGCTCTTACTACAGCATTTAGAGCGCAATTGCCTATGCGAGCAGTGCCGGGAAATAATCTTTCTTCCCCTTTAATTCTAACTCCAACTAAAGTAACAAGAACTGGCTCTGAGAGTTCTTCAAATCTTATTTGTAGTACTTCTGACACTCTAGTAACTATAGGAGTAGGTATAATTTCATTAATAGCTTCAACAGTAGCTTTTGTAGCAGCCATTAACCGTTCTTTTTCTGTAGCAGGAGCTAAAACAACTTTTTGATATGCTTTACCTGAGTATGTTAATTCTACTTGTATATTGTTAGTTGACAAACTAACTTGTTGGATGATTATGCGTTGATTGTTATCCATCATTTATTTTGGCACAAATTGTGCGTTTACCTTTCGGGATTTGCTAAATAGGAGATTACACTAGTATTTGCTAGCCTAAGCAGATAGTTTATATTTTAGTTACAAATCTTTTGTATGCAACCAATTCAAGTCTAAAATATGCTTGAAATATTTTATTGATGTTTAAGTTAAATTTGCTTCAACTAAACGATTAGTAGCATCTAAGGTAGCTTTGACAACTGCGTCTATCTCATCGCCTGTATTACGACAAGATCCAGGGGTAATCATTTCTGTCTCACCATCATTAATTGCCACAACAACAACAAGTAAAGTTTCTTCTAATCCTGCAAATGTCTCACTAGCATTAACTCCTTTTACACTTAAAGCAAAAGCGTTATTTAGTGCTGCCGACACAGCTTGCAGAGTAGCATTAGCAGCCGTTTCTAGCTTTTCTTTTCCTCTAGCTTCACCAACAAAATTTGTCTCTTTTACTGATAAAGTCACCTGCATATGATAATGCCCATCGGCTTGATCTTGGCAATTAATTTGTTTTAATGCTAAACGCTTATTAAAATCGTCCATAGCTCCTCCTTATGATGTCGGTCAATTATCACTATCCAATCTAGTTGCGTCAAGTCTAACCCTATAACTATTTTAACCCTTAAATTAAGACTTAGTGTAAAGTGGCTTGCACTTAAACAATGATTTCGCTAGTATTTACGGCTTTACTACTTATTTTATACTAATTTAACTCCTAATCTGGCAATGCGAATAGCTATCTTACAACCTGGATATTTGCCCTGGTTAGGCTTTTTTGATCAATTATGGCGTTCAGATCGCTTTGTCATTTATGATGACGTGCAATATACCCGCCGTGATTGGCGTAGCCGTAACCGTATCAAAACCTCAAAGGGTGAGCATTGGCTAAGTGTTCCTGTAATAAATCATGGCCGTTTTCATCAATTAATTAATGAAGCGGAAATTGACTATAACCAAAACTGGACGCATAAACACTTAAGCACAATAACAAGTAATTATCATCGTACACCTTATTTTGAAAAATATTACCCTAAATTAGCAGAAATTTTTAACTTAAAACCTAAATATTTGCTAGAGCTAGATATGGCATTGATCTATATCTGTGCTAAATGGTTAGGTATTAATACAGAAATAATTTTTTCATCTAAGTTAAATATTTCTGGAAGTAGTACAGAAAGGTTAGTCAAAATTTGCCAACACTTAAAAGCTGACCATTATTTAACTGGCAATGCGGCAAAAGATTATTTAGATAAGTCAATGTTTAGCAAAGCAAATATAGAACTAGAATATCACAACTATACACATCCCTTTTATAAACAACTTTATCCGCCCTTTATCCCTTATTTATCAATCGTTGACCTACTTTTTAATCATGGTCAAGATAGTTTAGCAATTTTAACAAGAGAAAAGATTTTAGAAAGTGAGGACTAATGAAAACCATCTTAATTACTGGTGGGGCTGGGTTTATAGGTAGTAACTTTGTTCGTTATTTATATGATAAGTACCCTGATTATTACTTGGTAGTTTTAGATTTACTTACCTATGCTGGTAATCCAGAAAATATTCCTAATGACATTAAAAATAGCTCACGCTTTGAATTTTGGTATGGCAATGTTAACAACGCTGGTCTAGTAGAAATGCTAGTCTCAAAATCTGATGCAGTTGTACATTTTGCAGCAGAATCACACGTTGCACGCTCAATTTTTGATGACCGCATTTTTTTTGAAACCGATGTACTTGGAACACAAACCGTTGCTAGTTGTGTATTAGAACATTCTCATAAAGTAGAAAGATTTATTCATATTTCTACATCAGAAGTCTATGGTACGGCTTTAACCGATCCAATGACTGAAGATCACGTGCTTAACCCAATGACCCCTTATGCTAGTGCTAAAGCAGGTGCAGACCGTCTAGTTTATTCCTACTGGGCAACTTATCAGTTACCAGCCGTGATTTTACGCCCATTTAATCAATATGGCCCACATCAACATTTAGAAAAAGTTATTCCTCGTTTTATAACTAGTGCTTTGATGAATGAGCCTTTAACCGTTCATGGCGATGGTTCAAGCCGTCGGGACTGGAATTTTGTTACTGATACTTGTGCAGCAATTGATGCAGTTTTACACGTAGATATAGAAAAAATAAAAGGCCAGGTAATTAACATTGGATCAGGTTTTGACTTAGATGTTTTATCTATTGCTAAAAAGATTCTTAGTATTATGGACAAACCTTTGTCTTTAATTGAATATATTGGAGATCGTCCCGGACAAGTACAACATCATATATCTTCTATCAATAAAGCTAGTGATTTATTAGGTTGGAAAGCAGAAACAAGCTTTGAAACAGGACTGCTTAAAACTATTAAATGGTATCAAGATAACCCTGATTGGTGGCAAAAGCTTACTTGGATGAAGCATGTCCCAATTAAAACCCGTAAAGGTAGCGTAGAATATTATTAGAAACTTTTTTGATTAAATATGACTTATCTAGCAATTTTTATCACAATTTTATGCACTGTAGTAGGTCAATTAATGTTTAAGTATGCTACTAATTCATTAGGCGAAATGCCTGCTACATTCGCCGATGGAACAACATTTCTAGTAAAAGCTATGCTAAATATTTATATTATTGGTGGATTTTTCCTAGCTTTTGTTGCTTCATTGTCCTGGATTTTTGCTGTCTCTCGTATGGAATTAAGCCTTGCTTATCCTTTTACTAGCCTAAATTTTGTTTTTGTAATGATCTTTTCTGCAATTATTTTCCAAGAACAACTAAGCTTAATGCGTGTGTTAGGCGTGCTAGCTATTTGTTTAGGAGTTTTTTTAATTTCAAGGTCTTAGGATGTTTTAATGAAAGTAGAATTTTACCGTCATAATATTGGTCAAGCAGAAAAAGAGCGTGTTTTAGCCGCACTAGATTCTATTTTTCTTACCACAGGAGACATTACAGCCGAGTTTGAACAAAATTTAGCTAATTATTTAGGTGTTACTGGAACAATTGGACTAATGAGTTGCACGGCTGCCTTACATTTAGCTCTACTAGCCTTTAATATTGGCCCAGGTGATGAAGTTATCACTACCCCAATGACTTTTATTGCTACCGCCAACGCAATCTTACACGCTGGAGCAACCCCTGTTTTTGTGGATGTGGAAGCTAGCACAGGAAATTTAGATGCTAATTTGGTAGAAAAAGCCATAACTCCAAAAACTAAAGCTATAATGCCAGTGCATCTTTATGGTCATCTCTGTGATATGAAAGCACTTAGAGAACTAGCCGACAAACATAACTTAAAAGTAATTGAAGATGCAGCACATTGTTTAGAAGGTACAAGAGATGGTTTTTATGCTGGTCAATTGGGCGATGCAGCTTGTTTTAGCTTTTATGCAACCAAAAGCATTACTTGTGGTGAAGGTGGAGCAATTAGTTTTAGAGATCCAAACCTAGCCGACATTTTACGCAAATTATCCCTGTGATGGAATGAGTCGTTCTGCTGCTGATCGTTATCATGGACGTTATCAACATTGGGATATGGAATTACTAGGTTGGAAATATAATTTAAGCAATATCCAAGCTGCATTACTGATTCCACAACTAGCAAAAGTAGAAGAACATTTAGCACGTCGGGAAGAAATCTCTAAAAAATATGAAAAAGCTTTTATGGATTTACCTGGGGTTGATTTTCCTAAAGTTCTAGCAAACACAAAAAGTGCGCGACATCTTTTCACTATTTGGGTAGACCCTAAAATACGTGATGAAAAAATGTTTGCACTTCAAGCAGCAGGAATTAATGTTGCCGTAAACTATAGAGCAATCCACTTGTTAAAGTTCTATCAAGAGACTTTTGGTTTTCAACCAGGAAGTTTTCCAATAGCTGAAAATATTGGCAATAGTACTATTACATTGCCGCTTTATTCTAAACTTACAGATTTAGAAGTTGACTATGTGATAGAAACTGTAAGAAAAACTTTTGCTAGCTAGATTTAGATTTCAATGAGCCAAGAAAATTCTATTGATATATCTATAATTGTTCCTGTTTTTAATGAGGAAGAAAATTTACCTGAGCTATACCGCCGCTTAACTACTACGTTGACCAATCTTGTCAAAAACTACGAAATTATTTTTATTGATGATGGCAGTTCAGACGATAGCTTAAAAAAACTTTGTGAATTTCAAAAACAAGACCCAAAAGTTACTGTAATAAAATTAGCAAGAAATTTTGGACAGCACCCAGCCATTGTTGCGGGACTTCATCGGGTAAAAGGACAAGGCATTGTTTTAATTGATGCTGATTTGCAAAACCCTCCCGAAGAAATTGCTACACTTTATCAAACATTTTTAACAGGCATTGATGTAGTTTATGGTATTCGTGCCGGTCGAGAAGATGCTGGTTGGCGTAGATTTGGGTCAAGCTTTGTTATTTGGCTAACAGAGAAAATGTTAGGTATTAAAGTCCCTTCAGATATGATTAGCGGCTTTCGTATTATTCACCGCAAAGTAGCTAAAACATTAAATAATATTCGTGAACAACAATATGACACATCAATTATGATGCTTTGGCTAGGATTTTCTCATAAAGGCGTGGTAGTAAAACATGACAACCGTTTAGCAGGGGAATCTAAATATAACCTCTGGAAATTGTTATATTTAACCCTAGATATGTTAATTGGTTTTTCTGACTTTCCTTTACGTGCAACTAGCATTGCTGGTTCAATGCTCGCTCTAGCAAGTATTCTGCTAGCCATTTATATTGCAGTTCTGCGAATTTTAGGAGGCGTTAGTGTAGAAGGCTATGCTTCTCTTTTTGCTGGTATTACTTTTTTAGCTGGTATTCAACTACTTTTTCTTGGCATTATTGGCGAATATATTGCGCGTATTTACCGAGAAATAAAAGGGCGACCTTATTATGTAGTTGGGGAAATTTACTCGTCTGATTCTAATTAAATAAATCTTACAAAGAATAATTTTATGCAACAACTAAAACAAAATGTAATTGATTATTTTGAAAGCTGTTTAGCTAAACATGGCGACTCTGCCCAAGGGGTTGATTACAACGGGCAAAAATCCCAATATCAACGCTTTGAAATTCTCTCAGCCATTGCCCCGCTAGCAGGAAAAAGCGTGCTAGATGTCGCCTGTGGTATAGGTCATTTTTATGATTTTCTTAAGGAAAATAACTTAACACCTAGCCATTATAAAGGCGTAGATATTACTCCAGGAATGATTGAACATGCTAGCAAACGCCATCCACACCTAGAGTTTAGCTTAATGGATATTCTAGCTGCACCAGACCCACCAGAACCTATTTTTGATTACGTTGTTTGCTGTGGGCTATTTCATTTACGTGCTAATAATAGTGATAAAGAATGGCAGGAATTTTGCCAAGCGATGATTAAACAAATGTATAAATATGCTCGCTATGGCTTAGCGTTCAATATGATGACTGATCAAGTAGATTTTCGCGTTGATCGTCTTTATTATGCTGACCCTAGCGAATATTTTAATTTTTGTAGACATAATTTAAGTCGTCGTGTTTGTTTGCGTCATGACTACCCACTTTATGAGTTTACTCTTTACACTTACCGAGCATAAGTTATGGGGATTTTAAGGCGAGACTTAATAATTGAAATTTTGCTAGTAAGTCTAATAATTGCTGGATTTATATTTATTACCATACAAAAAATAGGCTTTCATCCTGTGCCTTGGAAAGATGAACCTTGGTTGATGCAACCAGCCTATGAGATAGTAAAAAACGGTCAAATGTCATCGCCAATGTTTCGTCATTTTGGAAATGAACTTGGTGAACGAACTTTTACAGACCCAGCTTTTACTTATTTGCTAGCTATTTGGTTTCGCTGTTTTGGTTTTGGGATGCTAGAAGCCCGACTCTTTAACTTAACTTTAAGCGTTGGTGTTTTACTGCTAGTTTACTTGCTAGGTCTGCTTTTAGCTGGTCGGACGGCTGGAATAATCGCTATAAGCTTTTTAGTTCTTGACAACAATTATTTAACAGGTAGCAGATTTTTACGTAATGATTTTGCTTCTATCTTTTTTGCTTTAGCTGC